>CALYAJ010000012.1 GCA_944393485.1 uncultured Clostridia bacterium | reverse complement strand
TATATTTGGAACTGGTTTTTATTGATTTTTATATTATTTTAGAACTTTGAAATTTTTTTTCATGTCTTTATCCTGATTTTTTAGCTAAACCTATTGCATAAATTTTTCCAATATGATACTATATTGATGTTGAATTTTTAGGGGTATAGTGTTAATGGTAGCACATCGGTCTCCAAAACCGCCTGTGTGGGTTCGAATCCTACTACCCCTGCCATTTTTTTATTAGACCACAATTTATTTTGTGGTTATTTTTTATTTAAGGAGTCTTTATGGGAAATATAGCCGAAAAAATTTTCAATGCATTAGTAACTAAAGATGTAAATTTGGCAATACAATCTCTAATAATGCCAAATACAGATTCTGTTACAAATTCAGTACGTAAAAAATTAAATTCTTTAAGCAAAAATGAAATACTAGAAATACAAGATTTCCTATATTTATTATTAAATGCTTGCTATCAAGGTAAATTATTTAATTCTATAGATTTACCAAATTTTCTAATATTAGATGCACAAAAAATATTTCTTTTAAAAGAAAATATAATTTATTATTTGGGAAGATTGTCTGTTCCTCCTAATATACAAATTCTAAAGTCAGCATATGATTTGGATGAAGACTTACATATAAAACTAAATATAACTTTTTCTAGCTTAATTACTTTTGATGAAACTATAGAAAAAGATTTTATATCAAAATTTAAGCCAGGAAATAATTACGATTTACTATTGCGTTCATGGACTATGGCTTTCTTTGCAAATTCTAGTAATCCTTATGCTTATAAGGATATCCATAATGATGATTGGTCTTTAGCAAAAAAGCCAAGAATAAATCGTCTTGCAATTAATTCAAGCGAAAATCCTAAATATTTTAAGGCAATGTCTTTTAGAGCTCTTGACCTATTGGTTTTATATTTATTTTTAGAAAGTAGACCTAACGATTCTTTATCTTTAAAAGAAAAAAATATATTTAAAAATATATTTAAAAATTTTATTAAATTTTAAAAAAAAAAAAAAATATTTTTAAAAAGTTTAAAAAAAAAAATAGTTACTAGAAGCTAAGCTCTAGTAACTATTGGAGGTTTATTTTGATTCATAAATATTTTATTTCATTTATTATTCTTTTAATTTTATTTACAACTTTTTTTGTTTCTTTATCATCAGATTATAATTATTCTAATTTATTATATAGTAATTCTATAACCATTTCTACAAATGGATTTGCTTGGCCAATCCCTGGTTATACAAAAGTTACTTCTCCTTTTGGAAAAAGAAATGCTCCAACAGCTGGTGCTTCATCTTTTCATTATGGCACAGATATTGGCGCTCCAGAAGGAACAAATCTTATAGCTATTGCTGATGGTAAAATATCTTTCCTTGGTTTCTTAGGTGCTGGTGGTTATACTTTAACATTATCTTTTGATAATTATAAAATTACATATTGTCATATTTCACCTAACTTTTTAGTAAGTGAAGGAGATATAGTTTTAAGAGGGCAAATAATCGCTCAGGTTGGTCCAAAATACGTTTATGGTGTCCCAGGCAACAAATATACCGACTCAAATGGCAAACCAACAAATGGAGCTACTACTGGCTGTCATCTACATCTTGGTTTTAGGATAAATGATAAATATGTAAATCCGTTGGATTATTTCTAATTTAAATATGGATTATTAAGTAAATTTGACTCATATATACACACTAAAAAAGACGCATATAATAAATATACACGTCTTATACTTACATATCATCTTCGTCTTCAGTATGATGATCTCCACATCCTGGACAAGAATTACAACTTCCTGTGCATCCATCATCATCGTCTTCTGATGACCAATCTAATTCTATAATATTATTACATTCTGGACATTTGATTTCTTTTTTATTTTCATCAAATTCTGTTTCGAATTCATAATTACAATAAGGACAAACAACTTCGATATCATATACATCATTTAAATAAAGTTCCTTAGACATTCTATCTATTTTATCTTCTAATTTAGCTATCCTAATTTCATTAGAATTGCATAAATTATCTACTTTATCTAATATATCTGACATCATTGCAAAAATATGGTTTTGAACATATTTTAAATCTTCTTCATCCTTTATATTTTCTTCCATATCTTTCATAAGTTTTTGAAATTGATCTTTTAAATCCATATAGAACTCCTTTATATTAAACTCTTTCCATATATTCCCCAGTTCTAGTATCTATTCTTATAACATCTCCGATTTCAACAAATAATGGAACACTTATTTCTAATCCATTTTCTAATTTTGCTGGTTTTCCAGATGTTGTAGTTGTATTACCACTAAATCCTGGTTCTGTATATGTAACTTCTAATTCAACAAACATTGGTGGTTCTACTGCAAAAACTTTTCCTTTATAAGATAATATTTTCATATCCATATTTTCTTTCATATATTTTAATGCATCACCAATTTGTTCTTCATTTAATGGGATTTGCTCATATGTTTCATTGTCCATAAAATAATATAATCCGCCATCTTCATATAAATATTGCATATCTCTTTTTTCTATTTCTGCTCCTGGATATTTTTCTGATGGATTAAATGTTTTTTCTATAACTGCACCTGTTATAACATTTTTTAATTTTGTTCTAACAAATGCTGATCCTTTTCCTGGTTTTACGTGTTGAAATTCTACAACTTTAAATACGTTTCCATCCATTTCAAATGTTGTTCCATTTCTAAAATCTCCTGCTGAATATACTTCTGCCATAATTAATACCTCCTATTATTTTCTTTATTCTCTTTTTTTGCACTTCGTTTATTTTACTACAAATATGCTTAAAAATCAAGATTTTACTCATTATTAATAACAATATAATCTTTACTTGATTCTGTTAATCTTACTGCTTTATCTTTTTTTACTAAAACAGTATCTTCTATTCTAACTCCAAATTTTCCTGGTAGATAGATTCCTGGTTCATCAGTAACTACCATATTTTCTTTTAATAAATAATCTTTTCTTCCAATATATGGTCTTTCATGAATATCTAATCCAACTCCATGTCCTAAACTATGGTCCAATGTAAAACCATTAACTTTAAAATCACTTTCTACCATCATTGTTAAAATACGAGAATTCGCATTTTCCATAATAGCATCCAATGCTAATTTTTGATTCTTTAACACTAAATTATATATAGGTTTTATTCCTTCAGGAACATATTTTACAAAAATAGTTCTTGTCATATCAGAACAATATCCATTATATTTACATCCAAAATCAATAGTTATAGGATCTCCTTCTTCTATCTTTTTATCTGTAGGAACTGCATGTGGCATAGAAGAATTTTTTCCTGATGCAACTATTGTATCAAAAGATACTCCTTCTGCACCATGTGTTTTAAAATAACGCTCTATTTCGTATGCAATTTCTTTTTCTGTCATACCTATTTTTATAAATTTACAAATATGTTCAAAACACTCGTCTGTTATTTTGCAAGCTCTTTGAATATAATTAATTTCATCAGGAGCTTTAATAATTCGTAGCATTTCAATTATTCCATCTGTTTCTAATAAATTATTGATTTTATATACTTGTTTATATTCTTTGTATTTTGCATATGTTACGTAATTCTCTTCAAAACCAACATTATTGCAAAACATAAACATATTTTCATAATCTATTGAATCTAAATCTTTAAAATCGTATGGAATAATTTCATCCTCTATTGTTAAAATGGTATTAATTCTTTCGGTGTATCTTGCATCTGTTATATAAATATTTTCTTTTTTAGTTATTAATAATACTCCTTCAATATCAGCATCTATTCCAGTTAAATATCTAATATTTACTGGATTAGAAACTATCATTCCATCCATATCTACTTCTGATAATTTTTCTCTTAATTCTTTTATTTTCTCGTTCATTGTTTAGCATCTCCCATCACTATACTTTATACATTCCTAAAGTAAAAATCTTGAGTAGAACATATAATATTGTACTAAACGGTACAAATATGGAAATAAAACTTGCTATTACAATAAATGGTCCAAAAGGTATGTACTCATTAATCTTTTTCTTCTTAGCAATAATTAATATTATACTAATTATTGCTCCAATTAAAAATGATATTATTGATATTGCTAATATATTAGAAGAACCAAAGAATAATCCTAAAGCAGCTATAAGTTTTACATCTCCCAATCCCATAGAATCTTTTCCTGAAACCATCCTTCCAAGAATAGTTAGTATACCAAAAATAGCTGTTCCTAAAACCATTCCAAGTAGCATATCCATTGCAAGATTAATATCTGATAATCCAAAAATAAATGTTAATAACATTCCTACTTCTGCCATTGTGAGTACTAATCTATTAGGTATAATATTTTCTTTATAATCTATATATGCTACTGAAAATAACATAGGTGTTAATAAACAATATTTAATTAATTCTAAATTTTGAATAAAAGTTGGATATATTCCAAGTTTATATACTAAAGCCATATATATAATTGCTATTAATATCATATGTACATAATGTGGTTTAAAATTCTTAATATAATCTTTAAAAAAATCTTTTGTAATTATTTTTTTATGTTCAATTAATTTTTGATTTATATGTGGTAATATATTGCCTACAAATAATCCTAAGATTCCAAATGCAACATATATCATAACATGTACATCATTAAAATACATTGTAATTCCTCTTTCTTGTTTAATTATTTTTGCTTAGCTTTACCTGCTGTTGCTCTTTTTTTATTGTAATTTTTAATAATTTTATTTTCTACTCCTCTTTTTATTGATGTAATAAATAATTCTCTTGTACTAATTGGCTCAACTAAAACTGTAAACATTTTGCATCTATTCCCACCTATTACATCAGTAAATATTTGATCTCCAATTATTGCCATATTCTTAAAATCTAAATTTAATAATTTCTTTGCCTTCTTAAATCCTCTTTTTAATGGCTTGGTTCCAAAAAAAATAAATGGAACATTAAGTGTTTTAGCTACCTTCGCAACTTTGTCTTTTTTATTTGAATTAGATAGTATGCAGAATTTTATACCTTCTTTTTTTAGACTATCACACCATTCTACTGCACCATCTAATATATTTCTATCTAAATCTATTAAAGTATTATCAACATCTAATAATAATGCTTTAATGTTATTATCTTTTAATAATTTTATATCTACTTCCTTTATATTTTTAAAATAAAAATCGGGATATAATAACATCCGCTTATCCTCCTAATCTTATGCCATAATATTATCAATATGTTATGTTTTTGTCAAGAATATATATTATTACTCCCAATTTTTTCGGCTTTTTATTCTATTTGCAAAACCTATGATTTCCTATTGTTACCGTCACTGGTCTAGACCAAATCCATTTATTCGTTGCAGTAGCAGGATTAAAATAATAAATTGCTCCATAAGAAGGATCCCAACCATTTAATGCATCTTGTGCAGCTTTTTTTGCAGTAGAATTTGGTGTTAAATTAATTTGTCCATCACTAACTGCATCAAATGCCCCACTTTGATATATTACACCTGAAATTGTATTTGGAAAAGAACTGCTTTTTACTCTATTTAAAACAACTGCACCAACTGCAACTTGACCTGTATATGATTCTCCTCTCGCCTCTCCATAAATAAGTCTAGCAAGTAAATTTAAATCACTAGAATTAGAGCTAGAAGAACTAGATGATGATGAATTAAAAATTCCCATTGCTTCCAATGTTTTTTTACCTGCAATACCATCAACTACTAGTCCATTTTTTCTTTGAAAATATTTTACAGCTTCTAGAGTCTGTGTTCCAAATATTCCATCTATATTTCCTTTATAATATCCCCATCTTTTTAATTTTGTCTGGATTTGTGTTACTTCACTTCCTCTTGAACCATATTTAGAAAGTGCTTCTACTTCATTTTCCTTAGGATATACTGAAATTAGCACAAAAGATATTATTGTAACTATTATCATTATTATACATATTAATAATTTTTTATTCCTTTTAAACATAAAAAACACCACACTTTTAAAATAATGTTAAGATTATTTTATCCATATATGGTGTCTTTATACAAAATATTAAAATATTCCTTCTATATTTCCATTTTCATCTATATCAATTTTTTCTGCTGCTGGAACTTTTGGAAGTCCTGGCATTGTCATTACTTTTCCTGTTAATACTACTACAAATTCTGCACCAGCTTTATATTTTAATTCTGATACATGTATATTAAATGGTTTATCACATAATAAATTTTTAGGATCATCTGAAAAAGAATATTGTGTTTTTGCAATACATACAGGAATTTTTAAATGATTTATTTCTTTTAATTGTTCTCTAGCTAAGTCGCTATATTCAACTTTTTCAGCTCCATAAATATTTTTCGCAACTTTATCTATTTTTTCTTCTATTGTATCATTTAACTCATACATATATTTAAAATCATTTTTATTTTCGCAAATTTCAATAAGTTTATTAGCTAAATCTACTGCTCCTTCTCCACCTTTAGCCCAATTTTCTAAAAGACTATATTTAGCTATTCCATCAAGTTCTTCTTGTAATACTTCTATTTCTTTTTGTGTATCTTGAGTATATTTATTAATAGCAACTATTGGCTCAATTCCATATTTTTTAATATTTTCTATATGTCTTTTTAAATTATGAATTCCTTTTCTTAATGCTTCTGCATTTTCTAATGTGCATTCTTCTTTTGTTGCTCCTCCATGATATTTTAATGCTTTTAAAGTTGCAACAATTACTACTGCATTTGGTTTTGTACTTAAATTTCTACATTTTATATCTAAAAATTTTTCTGCACCTAAATCTGCACCAAAACCAGCTTCCGTAATTACATAATCACTCATTTTTAAAGCCATTTCTGTTGCAATTACACTATTACATCCATGTGCAATATTAGCAAATGGTCCTCCATGTATTATTACAGGATTATTTTCAATTGTTTGAACTAAATTTGGTTTTATAGCATCTTTTAAAATAACTGTTAAACTTCCATCTGCTTTTAAATCTCTACATGTAATTGGTTCATTTCCTTTATTATATCCAATTACAATATTACCTAATCTTCTTTTTAAATCTTTTAAATCTTTAGCTAAGCATAAAATTGCCATAATCTCTGATGCAACAGTTATATCAAAACCATCTTCTCTTGGTTTCATATTTTTTTCACCAGAAAGTGAAACTTCAACTTTTCTTAAAGCTCTATCATTTAAGTCTAGACATCTTTTCCAAGTAACTTTTTCTATTCCTAGTTCGTTTCCCTGAAAAATGTGATTATCAATTATTGCACTTAATAGATTATTTGCTGTTGTAATTGCATGAATATCACCAGTAAAATGTAAATTAATATCTTCCATTGGAACAACTTGTGAATATCCTCCACCAGTTGCTCCTCCTTTAATTCCAAATACAGGTCCAAGAGATGGCTCTCTTAAAGCTAATATTGCTTTTTTATTTATTTTATTAAATGCATCTACAATTCCAATTGAAGCAGTTGTTTTTCCTTCTCCTAAAGGTGTTGGATTGATTGATGTAACTAATATTAATTTTCCAGTTTTATTGTTTTTTATTTTTTCAAAATAATTTAAGGAGATTTTTGCTTTATACTTACCATATTGCTCTATATATTCTTCTGGAATATCAGCTTTTTTAGCAATTTCATTTATATTTTTTAATTTTGCACCTCTTGCAATTTCTATATCTTCCATAATAAAACCTCCTTTTATTATTTTTATAATTCTTATGCAACCCAGCTCTCTATCATCTAAAATAAGTTTTTTTAGCTAAAATTTAAAATATACATCCAACAATAATACCTATAATTGCTCCAACTAAAACTTGTAATGGTGTATGTCCCAATACTTCGACTAATTTTTCTGATACTTGTAATCCTGTAAGTCCAGGTGTCTCAACTAATTTATTTAATAATTGGGCTTGTTTTCCTGCAGCTCTCCTTACTCCTGCTGCATCATACATAACAACAAATGCAAAAATTATAGATAAAGCAAACATCGTACTATCAAAACCTTCAGTTTTTCCAATTAAAGTTGCAAGTGCCATAACAACTGCACTATGAGAACTTGGCATTCCTCCTGCTCCCATAATTCTTTTAAAATTAAACTTTTTAGTAGTAACTAAATCCCATATTACTTTAAATAATTGTATACAAAACCATGTTAAAAATGGTAAATAAATATATTTATTTGTAACTATCTGTCCTAAAACATCCATCTTAAAATTATCCTTCCTCCGGTAAAAAATTTTCCTCTGATATATTTCCATCATTATTTATTAATATATTAATTCTTTTTTCTGAATCTTCTAATATTTTACTACATTCTTTAGAAAGTTTTATTCCTTCCTCAAATTTCTTTACAGATTCATCCAAAGTTAATTCTCCTTTTTCTAATTCAGCCGTAATTTCTTCTAATTTTTTCATTATTTCTTCAAAATCCATGTTATAACCTCCATTATATAATTTTGGCATCTTTATTCCCATCTGCTAATCTTAAACTTATGATATCATCTTTATTTAATTCATTAACACTTTTTACTACTTTTCCATTTTTCTGAACAATAGAATATCCTCTTGCTAATGTTTTTAGTGGGCTTAATGCATCTAATTTTGCTATATTCTTTGTAGCTTCAGTCTTACTTTTTTGAATTTTAGTAAGTACACTATTAGTCATGCTTTTTAGTAACATATCTAATTTTAAATACTGATCATTTATATTTTTTAATGGATCTGTATAAACTCTACTTTTCATGCATTTCTCATATCTCATTTTCATAATATCAATTTTTTTCTTTAATGCATTTTTCAATCTTAAATTATATACATCAAGTTTTTGACTTAACTCCGCTACATTTGGTACAACTAATTCTGCTGCTGCAGATGGTGTTGGTGCTCTTAAATCAGCAACAAAGTCTGAAATTGAAAAATCTGTCTCATGTCCAACTGCAGAAACTATTGGTAGTTTTGATTCATATATTGCTCTTGCAACTACTTCTTCATTAAATGGCCATAAATCCTCTAAAGAACCTCCACCTCTTGCCAAAATCAAAACATCTGCTAAATTTTTATCATTCATTATTTTAATTGCTTCAACAATTTTTTCTCCTGCGCCTTCTCCTTGTACAGGAACTGGATATAACCTTATATATACATTTGGATTTCTTCTTGTAGAAACATTAATTATATCTTTAATAACAGAACCTGTATTAGATGTTAATACACCAATTACCTTTGGTGCTTTAGGTAATTTCTTTTTATGTGCTTCATCAAAAAGCCCTTCTTTTTGCAATTTTTCTTTTAGCTCCTCATATGCTTTATATAAACTACCTAAACCATCTTCTTGCATAGCTTTACAATATAATTGGTATACTCCATCTCTTTCAAAAACAGAAATTGTACCAAAAGCCAATACACTCATACCATCTTTTGGTACAAATTTTAAATTTGTTGTATATGATTTAAACATAATGCATTTAATAAGAGAGTTATCATCTTTTAATGTAAAATACATATGTCCTGTATAATGATGCTTAAAATTAGATATCTCTCCCTTAATTAATACATTATTTAAAAATTCGTCTGTTGCTATTTTATCTTTTATATATTTATTTAATTCTGTAACACTTAATGCTTTATATTCCATTACTCTAAATTTAACTCCTTAACAATATTTGCAAGAACTCCATTTACAAATGAAGAAGATGAATCTCCACCATATTTTTTTGCAAGTTCTACACCTTCATTTATTGCTACTTTAAAAGGTATTTTTTTATACATTATTTCATAAATTGCAAGTGTAAGTAATGCATTATCTATTTTAGAAATTCTATCAATTGTCCAATTATCTTTTAAGTTTAAAGCAATTTTATTTTGTATTTCTTCCATATTTTTATTTATATTTGCTACATCTTCTTCTATTTCTTTTTTGTCTTTTTCTCTTAAATTATTATCTTCTAAAAATAGTTCAATTTCTTCATTATTGATTTCTTTTTTTATTTGTAGACTATATAAAATTTTAAAAGTTAATTCTCTTTTTGCTGATTTTTCCATCTATTTCCCCTCTACATTCTATCTATAAAATTTTTTAATTTTTCTTTCACAACATATTTATTTCTTTGTATATAATTTCCAACAAAAATTCCCATTCCAATTAAAATAATTCCGATAACTAATTGGTAAAGTCTTGTTACTAATATTACTATTGCAACTATTGCTCCTATTATTGCGCCTCTATATTCATATAAAAAATCCTTAAAATTATTCATATTAATCCTCCCTTCTATGCTTCTACTTTTGTTTCTGGAGTAATATTTCTAATTCTTACATTTACTTCTTTTGTTTCTAAATCTGAAGTTTTCTTGATTGCATCTTTAATTCTATTTTGAATATTAGTTGTTAAGTCTTTTATTACAACATTAGGATGTACATATAAAGTTACATATACTATTAGATTATTTTCTTTATCTAATCCAACTTTAGCTACAACATTTTCTGTTCCTTCAAAACCTCTGGCAATATTTATAACAAGGTTTTCTAATGTATCTTTAGAAATTAATAATTTACCATTATCATTTTGTAGTAATACTCCATCTTTTGTTGCTCTTTCATCTTTTCCTTTAAAAAACAATGCTTTAATAGAAAACAATATAAATACAATTACAACACCTAATACTATGCTAGAATATGGTTCTGTAAATAGTGTGTCTCTAACAAAAGTATGAACTGTTTCTATATCTAACCATCTAAATAATAAAACTGCTGTTAGAACTGATAATAAAAACATAACTATTGAATATATTACTAAAATAAATCTATCTAAAAACTTCATAAATATTCCTCCTAATTTTAATCTTCTGTTTTTTCTACATTTACACCTTGAACATGTACATTAACTTCTTCAACATTAAGTCCTGTCATATTTTCAACTGATTTTTTTACTTTTGTTTGTATATCAAAAGCAACATCTGGTATACGTACACCATAATTTACTATTATGTTTACATCAATTTTTACATCATTACCATCTATGTCTGCTTTAATTCCTTTACTAAAATTCTTCTTTCCACTAAGTACTTCTTGTATTCCTCCGGCAAATCCCCCAGCCATTTCTGCTACACCTGGTATGTCAGCTACTGCAATTCCAGCTATAGTTGTTACTACTTCATCAGAAATGTTTATTACATATTCTTCTTCATTTAGGATATTTTCTACAATATTTTCTTTATTTTCTTCCATAATAGACCTCCTAAGATTAGATATTTTTTTACTTATATTTCCATATAATCAAAAAATTGATATACTTAAAATCTGTATAAAGTATATCAATTTATATGTTTTTTTACAACCATTTTATAAAAATTATTTCTTAATACTCAAACATTGAACCAGCCATTAAACTATTTCCTCTTAAGAAATCTTCAGTTTTCATTCTTTTAGCATTTTCGCCCTGTATTTCTGTTATTTTTAAAACATCATCTTTTGTTTTAATATATAATCCTTGTTTTTGATCTGAAATAATAATTGTACCTGGCTCTAATCCATTAAATTTATTTTCATATTCTTTAAATTCTGGATTATTGTTTAAAAATTCGTCCTTATTAATAACTTGTGATTTCCAAAATTTAATTTTTTTACCATTTAAATATGAATATGCTCCCATTATAGGATTTAATCCTCTTATTAAATTGTGTATTTCTTCTGCTGTTTTATCTTGCCAATTAATAATTGCCATTTCTTTACTTAGCATTGGAGCCATAGTAAAGTCTTCTCCTTGTTTTTCTCTTGGAGCTTTACCTTCTTCTACAAGTTTTAAAGTTTGCACTAAAAGATTTCCACCTATTTTAGCAAGTTTATTCCAAATATCTCCAGTAGTTTCTTCCTCTCCAATTTCAATTTTCTCTTTTAAAATCATATCTCCAGTATCCATGCCTTCATCCATATACATTGTAGTTATTCCTGTTTCTTTATCTCCGTTTAAAACTGCCCATTGTATTGGAGCTGCACCTCTATATTTTGGAAGTAATGAACCATGTACATTAATACAACCATATTTTGGTATGTCTAAAATTTCCTTTGGTAAAATTTTTCCATATGCGACAACACATATAACATCTGGAGTTAAAGTTTTAATCTCTTCTATAAATTCTTCATTATTTCTTACTTTTTGAGGTTGATAAATTTTTAGATTTTTTTCTAATGCAAATTCTTTTACTGGTGAGGCTGTTAATTTCATTCCTCTTCCTTTTTTCTTATCGGGATTTGTTACTACTCCAATAATCTCATAATTTGCATTATATATGCTTTTTAAAGATTCCAATGCAAAATCCGGTGTTCCCATAAACAATACTTTCATGGCACATCCCCCTTATTTTTAATTATTTTCTGGTTTTACGATTTCTAAAGTTCCAGGAATCATATTATCTATAAATAAAATTCCATCTAAATGTTCTGTTTCATGACAAATTGCTTGAGCCAATAAATCTTTAGCCTTTAATTTTTTCTTTTTACCTTCTAAATCATAATATTCTACTTCAACTTCTTTAGGTCTTTTAAGAACAGCAAATTGATTTGGAAAACTTAGACATCCTTCTTCAACTTCGTGTTCACCTTTAGTCTTTGTAATTACTGGATTTATAAAAACAATTGGTCCTTTTCCATCATAAATATCTATTACAACTATTCTTTTTAGTATTCCAACTTGTTGACCTGCTAATCCTACTCCATTATTTTTGTGCATTGTTTCAATCATATCTTCTGCAAGTTGTTTTAATCTATCATCAAAAGTTTCTATAACTTTTGCTTTTTTTCTTAAAATTTCGTCTCCTGCTTGTCTAATCTCTCTAATAGCCAATTTCTTTTCCTCCTTTTAGGGATTGTCCTGTTTCCCTATTTATTTATTTTTTGTAAAAACGGGATTTTAGGACCGTCCCCAAATCCCTATAGCATATTTGTTGGATTTGTATCTGCAATAACTCTTACATTACTCTTTGTTATTTCTTCATCATATAAACAATTATTAATTATTTCTATTAGTTTATCATTTAAATTAGTTTTTATTATTATTCTCCATCTATATCTATTTTTTATTTTGTCTATTGGTGCTGGTAATGGTTTTAATATATTTGCTTGTATATTATTTTCTTTAATTTGAGCTGATAATTTATCATATATTTTATTTGAAATATCACAAACGTTTTTTTCTTGTTCTCCGCTCATTCCAAGCATTATTATATCACAAAACGGAGGATATCTCAATTGTTTACGTAATTTTATTTCCACATTGTAGAATTCTTCGTAATTTTGTTTTTTTGCATATTCTATACTATAATTTTCTGGATTATAAGTTTGTATAATTACATTACCTTGCAATCCCTCTCTTCCTGCTCTTCCTGCTACTTGTACGAGTAAATCAAAGGTTCTTTCGCTAGCTCTATAATCATCTATATTTAAACTTCCATCTGCTGATACTACACCTACTAATGTAACTTTTGGAAAATGATGTCCTTTTACAATCATTTGAGTTCCAATTAAGATATCTATTCCTTCTTCATTAAATTTTCGTAAAATTTCTTCATGAGAATTTTTCTTAGTTACAGTATCTATGTCCATTCTAATAGTTGTTGCTTTTGGAAATAATTTATTTATTTCTAATTCTAATTTTTGTGTACCTGTTCCAAAATATTTTATTTTTTTACTGCCACACACTGGGCAAATACTCATTACATTCTCTTCATGACCACAATAATGACATTTTAATTTTTCTTCTTTTTTATGATATGTAAGACTAATATTACAATTTGGGCATTTAGCAACAAATCCGCAATCACGACACATTATGAAAGTTGAAAAACCTCTACGGTTTAAAAATAAAATAGTCTGTTTTTTATTTTTTAAATTTTCCAATATTTTTTTGTACAAATCTACACTAATCATACTTCTGTTTCCATTTGCTAATTCTTTTCGCAAATCTATTATTTTGATATTTGGCATATTGGAATTATTAGCTCTTTTAGTCAATCTTAACAATTCTATTTTAGACATCTTAGCATTATAAAATGTGCTTATATCAGGAGTTGCGCTTCCAAGTAAAACAGGAATATTATTATATTTAGCAATTTGGCTTGCAACTTCTTTTGCATTATATCTTGGTGACATTTCTGATTTATAAGAAGAATCATGTTCTTCATCTATTATAATTATTCCTAAATTTTGTACTGGTGCAAAAATAGCAGATCTAGCTCCTATTACTATTTTAGCTTCACCATTTTCTATTTTTTCCCAACTATCATGTCTCTCTCCAACAGATAATTTGCTATGCAAAACAGAAATAATATCCTTTCCAAATCTAGAAATAAATCTATTTATCATTTGAGGAGTAAGTGATATTTCAGGTACTAAAACTATTGCACTTTCACCTTTTTTTATAACTTCTTCTATTAATTGCAAATAAACCTCTGTTTTCCCTGAACCGGTTACACCATATAACAAAAATTCTTTATATTCTTTATTTTCTATTGCACTTAAAACTTTATTATATGCATATTCTTGTTCTTCAGTAAATTTTAAATTTGTTGTTCTATTAATTTCTTTATTTACCAAAGGATTTCTCTTAATTTGTCCTTTATATAAAGTTACAAAACCATTTTTTTCTAATGTTTTAATAATTGCTCTTGATGTATTAGTTTTCTCAATAATTTCGGTTACTTGTGAATTATCATTTGAAATTAAAAAATTTAATATAGAAATTTGTTTTTCTGATTTTATTTTTTTGTTTTGAATATATGATAAAATTTCTTCTTTAGGAATACTTAATTTAGCAAATGTTGCTTGCTTTTCTGTAATTCTATTTGCAAAATTTTTACTAGTAGTTCCTGGTTTTAGCATCAATTTCATACATTCGGCAACATTTGAAAAATATTTTTTTGACATCCACTTTGCCAAAGCTATTTTTTCTTCAGATAATGAAGCTTGTTCTACTCCAGCAATATCTTTTACTTCAAAAGAAGTACTTTCTTTTATATTTGTTACAAAGCCTTCTTCTAATTTTTTATTTCTTCCAAATGGAATAAGTACTATGCTTCCAATAGCTACTTTGTTTTCCAATTCTTTAGGAATATTATAATCAAATATTTTATTTAAACTTTTTACATTTGTATTAACTATTACTTCTGCTATCATTTTTTCTCCTATAAAATAAAAAGGAAGATATTTATAAATACCCTCCCCATTTTAAAATTCTGGATTTTTTACTTTTAATTCTTCTTCTATTATTGTTTGTATAATAGAAACTGTTTTTTCTAAATCATTATTTTTTATAACATAATCATATAAATCTATTTTAGATTCTTCATAATCAAACCTATTTAATCTTAATTTAATTTCTTTTGGGCTTGGCTTATCTATTCTAGTTTCTAATCTTTTTTCTAATTCTTTTTTTGGAACTCTTAAAAAGATTGTAATTACTTTTGTGTCATTTTTTAAAAGATTTATTAAGTTTTCTGTTCCATTAACATCAATATCTTTAATTATAACTTTTCCTTCTTTAATTTTGTCATTTAAAACTTTTCTTGATGTACCATAATAATGATTATGATGAATATCATATTCATATAATTCTCCATCTTTTATCATTCTTTCGAATTCCTCTGTTGAAACAAAATTATATGTCTCTCCTGGTACATCACCTGGTCTAATTGGTCTATCTGTAAAAGAAGGAATAGCAACTACATTTTCCATTCTTTTAATAATTTCTTTTTGTATTGTATTTTTTCCAGCTCCAGCTACACCAGATAAAATAACTAGCATAATACCACCTTACCTTCAGCGACTTCATTTGTTGCCAATGAAACTACTGAATTTGATTTAACATCTGTTACTGGTTTTGATCCTGAAGCAATTTGTCTTGCTCTTTTTGATACCATTATTACTAATGTATATCTGTTATCAACTTTTGTTAATAATTCGTTAACTGATGGTTTTACTAACATAAAACATTACCTCCTAATTATTAATCTTTATTATCCATATTCTTGTCCAATCTTGCAGCAACAGTTTCTGGTTGAAGTGCAGAAAGTATTAGATGATCAGAATCTGTTACAAGTACTGCTCTTGTTCTTCTACCATATGTAGCATCTATTGCTGTGCCTTTATCTTTCGCTTCTTGCACCATTCTTTTTATTGGTGCAGATTCTGGACTTACAATTGCTATAATTCTATCTGCAGAAACTATATTTCCAAAACCTATATTAATTAGTTTCATATAATCACTTCCTATTCAATGTTTTGAACCTGCTCACGAATATCTTCAAGTTCAGTTTTTATTTCTATTACTAAATTTGTTATTTCCAAACAATTTGATTTAGAACCTATTGTATTAGTTTCTCTATTCATCTCTTGTATAATAAAGTCTAATTTTTTACCAACTTTTACTATATCTTTTGTATTTAGTAATTCTTTAAATTGTGCTATATGACTTTTTAATCTAGTTACTTCTTCTTCTATTGAAGTTTTATCTGCATATATAACTACTTCTTGTGCAATTCTTGCTTCGTCCACAATATCTGTTTGTAGCATTTCTTTTATCCTGTCCCTTAATTTTACTACATATTGCTCAATAAGTCCAGAAGAATATTCTGAAATCTTTGAAATATTTTGAAATACATTGTCCAATCTAATTTGCATATCTTCTGCAAGTTTAGAGCCTTCTTTTTCTTTTGTCTGAATAAAACCAGATAACGCTTCATCAATCGCAATTACTAACTCATTCCAAAATAAATCTGTATTGTCATCTTGTACAACATTAAGTACATCTGGCAATCTAGAAACTTTCATTATTGAAATATCATCTATAATATTGTTTTCTTCTGCCATTTTCTTTAGTTCACTGATATATACTTTTGCCATTTCTTGGTTTAATGTTACTTTTTTCCCAATATTACTATTGTTGTTAAACATAATATTTACATCAATTTTCCCTCTGGCAACTTTTTCTAGAATATGTTTTTTTATTTTATCTTCTAAAAAGCTTAATACATATGGCATTCTTATATTTACATCAGCATATTTATGATTTACAGATTTTATTTCTACAATATATTCTCTTTCATCATTTGCAAAAGTTCCTCTTCCAAATCCAGTCATACTTCTAATCATTATTATTATCTCCTATTTCTTACCATTATTTTTTGTTGATTTTGTTGTTTTCTTTTTATTTGTTTCATTAGTTTGATTAGTTTTTTCATTTTTTTCTTCTTGATTTTCTTCTTTTTTTGATTCTGTCTTTTTCTTTTCATCTATTTTTTCAGAACTTTTTGTTTTTTTCTTAGGTATTGCTACTTTTTTAGTCTTTTTTTCTTTCAATTTTATTTCTTCTTTAACATCTGCAACTTTTTTGTTTTCTTTCTTTACTTTTGTTTTATTTGTTTCTTCTTGTTTTACATCCGTTTTTGCTTTTTCTTCCACTTTTCGGTTTTCATCATTATTTAATTCAACTATTTTTGATGGTTTCTTTTTCTTCTTTTCTTCTTTCCTCTTTGATTTTTCTACTTTCTTATTTTCAACACTTTTCTTTTCGTTTTTTTCATTTTTGTTTTCTTTCTTTTTTTTTCTTTTTGTTTCTATTTTTATAATTTTCTCTTCTTTTACAATTTCACTAATATCACTTAAACTTTTTAAATATTCTTTTTTATATTTACCATATATTTTTATACATTTAGCAATATAATATACTGCAATTATTAAAGATTCTATTGCTATTACCACAACAAATTGCTCTATAAATATTTGATATACATAAACTTCGCATAATGTTGCTATAGCAACAAATAAAGCTTCTAATCCATGTGTAAATAATGTTAAATCTATTTTTTTATAACTTCTTTCGAATACAATTATAGAAAATACAAGTATAGATAAACTAAATACTTTTAGGTCTACAATATATATTTCTTCTCTTATATTCATAAATCCTAAGATTTTTAATATGCAATATGCCAATATAACTATAGCTATAATTATATTCTTAAAAATAGCTTTATTAGCTTTTTGTTCATATTCTTTAGACATCTTTTTCTCTTTTTTCTTTTCTTCTGCAATTTCTTCTACAATTTTTTCTGTTTTTTCATCTAGAACTGCATCTTTTGTTTCTTTATTAGTATTTTCTTTAACATCTGTTTTATTTTTCATATTTCACACTCCTAATTTAAATCTCCTAATTCATACATTAATATTCCACTAACAACTAATGCTACAGTCTCTGTTCTTAATATACGTTTTCCTAATGTAACGATACTTATATTAGGCTTACTTAAATCTTGAATTTCTTTTTCATCAAATCCACCTTCTGGTCCAATCACAATAGCTAAATTTAAGATTTTTTCATTTTTTAATTCATTTATTACTTGTTTTATACTTAATTTATCTTCATTTTCGTATAAAACTAATACTCTATCATATTTTTGATAATCTATTTGATTAAAATTAATGATATTATTAATTTTAGGAACAAAATCTCTTCCTGATTGCTTTGCTGCAACTTCTGCTATTTTTTGCCATCTATTAATTTTGTTTTCTTTATCTTTTTCTTTAAGCTTGACAACAGACCTTTTCATAATTGTTGGAACTATTTCTTTTACTCCTAATTCTGTGCATTTTTGAATGATTAACTCCATCTTATCTGCTTTAGGCAAACCTTGATAAATCGTTAAATTTAATTTTGATTCTGAATTTGATATTTTATTAGAAATAATTTTACAAATTATTTTGTCATCAAATAATTTTAATATTTTAACTTCATAATTTTGACTTGTATCTGAATTACATATATTTAATAAATCATCAGGCTTTTTTCTTAAAACATTTTTTATATGATTCACATCATTTCCTGTAATCCAAATTTCTTCATTTTCTTTTAAATTTTCTGATTTTATAAAAAATTTTGGCATTTATCTCTCCCGTTTTTCTTTTTCGTACTTATTATACTCTTTTTAGTTATTTTATTCAAGCCAAAAAGCCAAATGGTATTCAAAATTTATTTCATAACACATTTTTTACAATTCGTACATCCATTACAAGTTAGCTTACTTGCACATTTTTCGCAATTTTCACCAAATTTAGGAACATATAAATCTTCTTTTTTTATTTCTTTACCAAATATATTATATAATTTAAAATCAATATCTTTACCTTTAAAATTAACTCCTGATTTATATGCCATTTCACTTTGCACCTTTTTGCTTGGAATTACATATAGTTTATTATCTTTTACAAATCTTGTGCCTGTTTCTATAAAATTAAATGTAATATTATATTTCTTACATTGATTACTTAAATTTTGAACCCATTCAAATCTGCAAATTCTATTTCCATCATAGTTTTCACCGCCACATAAGACTTGTTCTATTTGTCCAGTACTTAAATATTTATCAATTTCTATATCATAAATCATTGGTGCTACCATTATTCCTTTATGTTTTACAGGAATATCCAATAATATTGGAATTCTTTCATCTGCTCTTTTTTGATTTTCGCATGTCACATTTAACATTACATTTTCATATCCATTATTCCAATCTTTTGGAAGATTATCTTTTATTCTATTAGCTCTTTTAGTAAGTATAAAAAATTTTACATCACTACGTTCTTTTATTATCTTCCATACATCTTCTCTCCACTTGTCTGCCTCTTCTAAAAAGAAGTCTGATGTCATACATATTCTAATCATTTCTCCTGATTGGATTTTATATCTGCCCTGTCTATTTTTATGTAATGGATAATCAAAATTATTTCTTACTTTATATATTTCTTCTCCACTTTTATCAGCTCTTGCTTTATCTAAATAATACATATAGCAATTTTGGCAACCTTCACTTATTTTTTTACATCCATGCCAAGGATTCCAAATATCATGCAATATTAACACTCCTTTAATTCTATTGTTTTAGTTGCAATTTTTTCTGCAAAAGTTTCATCATGTTCAATAAATAGCATTGTTGGTTTATATTTTAAAATCATATTTTCTATTTGTTCTCTTGTAATTATATCAATATAATTTAAAGGTTCATCCCATATATATAAATCTGCCGTTTCAGAAATACTTTTAGCAATTAGAATCTTTTTCTTTTGCCCTTCACTTAAATCTTCCAAATTTGAATTTATCTCTTTCTTATCCACTCCCATTTTTATAAGCATCGCTCTGAATATGCTTTCATCTACTTTATTGTTTTGTATAAATTCTTTAAAGCTTCCTTGTAATGAAGATGTATCCTGTTTTACATATGATATTTTAACATTATTGTTAATTTTTAATATACCATCATATTTTATTTTTGCACCTAATATTGCATTAATTACACTAGATTTTCCAATCCCGTTTTTTCCTTTTAATAATAATCTATCACCATTTTCTATAGTAAAAGAAAGTGGTGCAAATATAGGTTTATCGTAAATAATTTGAAAATCATTTGCAATAATCAATTCTTTTTTATCATATTTTGATGGAATTATTTTTAATTCTTCTACTTTATCTATATTTTTAAGCAAGTTCTTTGCATCTTCTATATTTTTGTTTTTTCTTTCTTCTAAAACTTTAGACTTTTTCATAATTTTGGCAGATTTATGACCTAAATAACCTCTATCTATTTTATCATTTGCTTCTTTTCTTTGCTTTTCTTTTTCTGCAGAATATGACCATTTACTAGTCTCTTTACTTGCAAATTCTAATTTTCCAATTTCTTTTTGTAGTTTTTCGTTTTGCTTTAATTCAAAATTATTTTGTCTATCAAAATTTTCTTTCCAAACAGAATAATTACCTTGAACAATATTTATATTAGAATTATTTATAGAAATAATATGATCTGTTACATTATCTAGCAAATTTCTATCATGTGAAACTAAAATAAATCCCTTCTTATTTTTTAAATATTCTGCAATATCTTTTTTGGCATTCGTATCCAAATGATTTGTTGGTTCATCTATCAATAAAAAATTATTGTCTTTTAAAAATAAAGCAGATAATAATGCTTTTACTTTTTCCCCACCGCTTAATGTACTAAAATTTCTATATAGTATTTCTACATTTGCTTTCAATAAATTAATTTCTTTAATAATCTCCCAATCTTCTGCCATACAAATTTCCTGAATAATATTTAAAGTCAAGTCATCTTTTTTTACTTCATATGGAAAATATGTAACTTCTACATTTTTATTTATACTTCCTGTTCCTTTTAAATTTCCTGTAAGTAATTTTAGAAATGTAGTTTTTCCTTTTCCATTCCTTCCAATTAAACCAAGTTTCCAATTTGTATCTATATTTAAATTTACATTTTCAAAAACATTTTCATAATCTCTGTCATATCTAAAAGTTAAATTATTTATTTGAATTAGTGACATCTTTACCTCCTTTACAAGAATTAGTTTTGGCTTTTATTTACTATTTATTTGCCTTGATATCCACTCCATTATAATGTCTACTACATATTTAATTTCTTTTTTTGACAAATCTTTTCCTTTTCTTATTTTATGCCATTTATATAAACAACCTCTACAACACGTTGCAGTTGCATGCTGTGCAATAAATACTGGATGTCCTCTCATTGGAGTTTGTTTTCCATCATTTGGAATATCTTTAGGTGCCAATCTTTTTGTTATAAAATCATAAGCATGTTCTTCTATTTTATCTAATCCTTTATCTTGTATATATTTTTTATCTTTTTCTTTTAAATTAAAACTACTTCTAAACTTTGATTTACTTAATGCTTCCAATTGATTTTTTATGAACTCTTCTTCTGTCATTTTTTCCTCCTTAGAAATTTCTAAATATTAATCCAGATAAAAGAACAAAAGGGGCATGATTAAAGTTTTATGACCTTTTAAATAACTTACATGCCCCGTCTTTGTTCGTCGCCAAAATTGCTGTGCAATTTTGTGTGAAATTTATTTATATGATAGGGAAGTTCAGAGAACTTTCCTATTATATTAAAAAGAATAGACAAAAGCCTATTCTTCAAAATCAAATGCAGTTCTTTTTGTTCTTATTTCTTTACACATGTTTGAAACTTTAACATGTCTTGGATCTGTTTTATATTTTTTCATATCTTCTACAGACTCAAATTCTGAAATTAATATTGCATCATATTCATCATTATCTATATTTTTTCCAACCTGCATACTTTTTATTTCTGGTATTTGATTTTCTAAGCTTTTTAATCCCTCTAGGAATTCATCCATTTCTTTTTCTGTATTTTCTTTAAATTTCCACATTACAACATGTTTAATCATTTTTTAACCCTCCTAAATTTTTATTTTTACACCTAATAAATATGCTAAATCCATAACTTGAAATTCTGTAACTTTAGCTCCTTTTATATCTTCTAAAGTAGTTGATAATCCTTCTATTTTAGAATTTGATAAATCTATATCTTTTAATCTTGTTTTAAATATTTGAGATTTTGTAAAATCTATATTATTAAATTTTGTATTTTTTAAATTTGTATCTTGCATATATGAATTTATTAATGTTGTATCTTTTATACTAATATTGTTAAAACTTGTATTTGATATATTTACATAGTTTAAATTAGAATCTTTTATTTCTACATCTATAAATATATTTTCTATAAAATTCGAACCAATCATTTTGCAGTTTTTGAATTTACAATTTATAAAACTGCATTCTGTAAATGTTGTATTAGAAAAATTGCAATTATCAAAACTCACATTTTTAAAATATACCTTTTCAAAATTACTATCTAATATTTCAGTATGTATAAATTTGCAATTATTTATATCTTTTTTATAAATATCCAAATTTTTTTCAGAAATTTCTTCTATTATTTCATTATTTAATTCTTCTTCTTTTTCTAATTTATCTAAAAATGTATTTTCCATATTTTCTCCTAATTAATAACTTTATATATGATAACACTAAAGGAAGTAATTTTCAATTACTTCCTTTGTATTTCTAAAGTTTTTAATCCTTTAATTATATATTTATTTTTCATCATATATTTCCAAATTAAACCTGTTAAATAATTTTCTATCATTAATATTTCTATACCTTTATCTATTCCAATATATTCTTTGGCAATCCATTTATTTTTTGTTTCCAAATTATATGCATCTTTTAATCCATATTTGCCCCATAAACTTGGATATCTATTATAATAATATTCTATAGCTCTTATGCTTTCTTCTGGAGTAAATACTATAGAACCTATTGCTCCACATGGTGCAACTGTCCCATCATTTTCTTTACTTAAATCAGCATAACATGGCATTGCTCCATATCCTCCAGAATATCCATTTGGTCCTACACATGCGGTAAGTCCCCAAGAATTTTCGTTAAATGTTTTAAATCTTTCTTTATTTCTTATGCAATATAATCTATTTGCTTTTGTAGCTTTTACAGAATTGTTAAACCAATTTATTCCCTCTTTATCTATAAGATTTCTAAAATTTATCCATGCATGTGAATATTGATATGTAAATAAGCTTCCTCCATATGAAAAAATTATATTTTCTATATCTTCATAATTTGAAACTGGTCTTTTAAAATTATTATATAATTCTTTTGAAACAGGATATGTTGGAGATGCTACACCTAAAACATACATCATTAGTTGTTCTGCATACATATCCCAATATCCCCAGAATCCATTTTCTGGTGTGTATCCCATATAAAAATACTTCTTTTCTTTGTCAACATACCAATTCCAATTAATATTTTTATATAATCTTTCTGCTTTTTCTTTTATTGCTCCTCTAAAGTATTCTCCAGCTAATAATGCTCCACATATAAAAATCGCAGTATCTATTATCGAAAGTTCAGAATTCCATTCTCTTTTTCCTGTTTCCATATTTACAAAATGATAAAAGAATCCATTTTTTCCTTCTACATCTTTTAAAAATGTATCTAAAATTATTTCTGCTTTTTTATGTGCTATATTATAATCTAGCCATTTTCTTTCTACTGCAACTACAAGTGATGCCAAGCCATAACCAACTGATGCAATACTTGCTATATCATCTGCAAATACTGTTTTATCTTTTATTAAGCCTTTTGGGCTTGATTCCTTAAGGAAAAAATTAATACTATATTTTAATTCTTTTAATAATAATTTTTCACCACGTAATTTTAAAAATCTCATACACTCACCTTAAAATTATATTATCATATAATTTTAGTTATTTGTATGGAAATAGTTGGTATTACTACATTTTAAGCTTATACAGATTTTTCCTATACAAAAAGTGAATTCAAACTATTAGTCTTTTCTAATAATTGAATTCACTAAAATAAAGGGGAATTAATTTAAATTAACTTTTTTCATTCAATATCTTTTCTGCCTCTTCTTCACTTAAATAGCCATATTCTACCATTTTATCAGCAACTTGTCTTTGTCTTTGTTTTGCAAGTTTTGGATTTTCTTTTGGATTATATACAGATGGAGCATTAGGTATTCCTGCAAGCATTATACATTCTCCATCTGTTATTTCATGAGGGGACTTTCCAAAATATCCTTCGCATGCATCCATTATATTGTAATATCCATTTCCAAAATACATTGTGTTTATATATAATTCTAATATTTCATCTTTAGAATAATTATCTTCAATTTTCCATGCCATAAAAACTTCTGCTACTTTTCTTGTAAGTTCTTTCTTCTGAGTAAAATAAACATTTTTGGCCAATTGTTGTGTAATTGTACTTCCTCCTTCTGCAAATTTCATGGCTTTTATATTATTAATAATTGCTCTTCCAATTGCAATTACATCTATCCCAGAATGATTATAAAATCCATGATCTTCTACAGAAATTACTGCATTTAAATATGTATTTGGTAATTCTGATAGTTCTACATATTTTTCTTTGCTCTTGATTTCTTCTACTTTTTCATCTAAAGGTGTTTTTTCCAAAGCTTCTTTATACATGTTATATCCTTTGCCAAGTATTAGTATGCCTATGCTTGAAAGAAATAAAACTATAACAAGTAATATTTTTAAGAAAAGCTTCATATTACCACCTCATTTCTTTCTTCTTTTTATTCAACATTCATTTCTGTTTTTACTTTATCTGGTAGTTCAGTTGGCTCAACCTCTTCCCAAGTAATTACACCTCTTAGTAGCATTACATCTAGCTTTAAATATGCTCCTTCTCTTAATTCTCTACTAGTATTAAATTCTAATTCTTTAGAATTCCCATTTTCTTTATATCCTGTTAATGTATATTTATATTTCATGTTATCAGTTCTAGAAATTTGCTCTATTTTAGAATTATCTATTTGTACATAATATTCGCTTTTTTGTACAAAAAACAAATAAAATAATATTACGAGTAAAGCAATAATTGCTATAACTGCTATTATCATTGGAATTTTTTCTTTTACATCATTCATTTCATTCATCCTTTCACAACTAGGGATTTAGGGCCGGTCCTAAAATCACTATTCTTCCTTAATAATATTTTTACTTCCTAAATATGTTGCCATAAAATATGCTCCATAAACTAAACCTATTACTATTGCAGTTGCAATAACTGATGGTAATAATTCTTTTGAATCTGCAAGTACACTCATCATAGTTAGAACAAATTGTATTCCAAATATAGAATGAATAATTGCTAATATTAATGGCATTAAGAAAAATATTCCTATTTGTTTAAATAATGCTCCATTTATCATTTTTTCATCAGCACCAATTTTTCTTAAAATTGTATATCTTTGTTTATTATCTGAGCTTTCTGTTAATTGCTTTAATGCTAATATTGCAGAGCTTGCAATTAAGAATATTATTCCTAGATAAATTGCTATAAATAATACTATTGTTGATACACCTAAACTAGATTCTATAAGTGCAATTTTAGTCATGCCATCTATTGTAATTTCTTTTTCTTCTAAATTTTTATATAATTCTGAATTCATTTCATCAGTAAAATTCTTTTCTATTTCTTCTTTTTCTTCTTCAGTATCTGCATTATAATTTGCAGCTAAGAATGTTTCTTCCTTCATATCTTCTGTCAAATTACAATTATCTGGAACTAATATAATTCCTGTATTTATATGGCTTCCTGCCATTTCTAAATATCCTTCTTGGCATTCATCATATTTTGACCTATATTCTTTACTACCAATTGTTATTGTGCTATCTTCCTTTAAAGCTTGATTTCTAAGATTTTTCATATTATCAAAATCGCATAAAATTACATATTCATCATCATTTAAGTTATATTCTGTAGTTCCATATAATCTTGCAACTTTATTATAATCAGATACTTTTACTAATTCTTCTGCTGTTTCATATAAAAGATTTGGAAATTGTTTTTTTACTTCATCATATACTGGACTTAATGTATCTTTCCATGTTAATTCATTTGTCGCATAAATTGGAATTTCTACTACATCTTTAAGATTATTCATATCAAAACCATTTTCTTCCAATGTTTGAACCATTGTTTTTCTTGAATCTTCTATTTGAGCTTTTGACATTTTTTTGTTTTCTGGCAAATTAGCTGTCTTATATAAATTAATATCTACTGGTGTCATTTCTTCTAAATCTCTTCTCATTGTGCTATTTAATGACAATGCTGATGATAATATTGTTATTGTCATAAATAGCATTAAACAGATTACAGACATACTTACAACAGTTGTATTTATTTTATTGTGTAATTGTCTTAAAACAAACATATTAACATCTTTTAAGTAAATATTTTTTCTTAATTGTACGATTTTAAGTATAAATCCTGATACTGACCAAAAGATTAATATTGTACTTACTATTCCCATTAATATAACTGGTAACATTTTTTCTTCAGTTGATAATTCCGAAATTCCACCTGTTACTTTGTAATATGCATATCCTAGCATTACTGCACCAATAATAAATACTAATATACATACCCAAAGATTTTTTATTTTAATTTTTTCATTCTTTTTTGATGCATTTAATAAATTTATTAATTTATATCTTGAAATTGTAAATGTATTAAATATCATTACTGCAATATACATTACTGCAAAATAAATACATGTCTTTATACATGCACCTTTTGAAAATACAAATTTAAATTTACTCATATCTGCTGCAAATAATTTTCCTACTAATATGGACATAAATTGTGATGCAAATATACCAACAATTAATCCTACAACTAATGAAATTATTCCAACTAAAATTGTTTCTATTAATAATATCCTAGAAATTTGCCCTTTACTCATTCCAAGTAACATATATGTTCCAAATTCTCTTTTTCTTCTGTTAATTAAGAAATTATTTGCATAAACAATTAAAAGACCTAAAATAATTGCTACAAAAACAGATACAAAACCAAGCATTGTTATCATTAGTTTTATTAGCTCTCTTGTAGAATTCGATACTTGTAGCATTGCTTCTTGGCTATCTAATGAATTAAACATATAAAAGATTGCAACTCCTAATGCTAATGTTAAAAAGTAAATTGCAAAATCTTTAATAGTTTTCCTCATGTTTTTAAATGATAATTTAAATAACATCTCCAAGTTCACCTCCTAATAGAGTTTGAACTTCTATTATTTTTTCGAAGAATTCTTTTCTTGTGCTATCTCCTTTTATAAGTTCATTAAAGATTTTTCCATCTTTTATAAATAAAATTCTATTAGCATAACTTGCGGTAAATGAATCATGTGTAACCATCAAAATTGTCGCATTTAATTTTTTATTTAAATCTTCAAAACTCTCTAATAATTGTCTTGCAGACTTAGAATCTAATGCTCCTGTTGGCTCATCTGCCAAAACCAACTTAGGATTTGTTATTATTGCTCTGCTTGAAGCAACTCTTTGTTTTTGCCCTCCAGAAATTTGATAAGGATATTTATTTAAGATATCAGTAATTTCTAATTTCTTGGCTATTTCTTGTACTCTTGTTTCTATTTCTTTTGGCTTTACTCTTTGTATTGTAAGTGCTAAAGCAATATTTTCATAAGCTGTTAATGTATCTAATAAATTAAAATCTTGAAATATAAATCCTAATTCTTCTCTTCTAAATTTATTTAATTTATTACCTTTTAGCTTAGTTATATCTTGATTATTTATAACTATCTTTCCGGCGGTTACTCTATCTATTGTAGATATACAATTTAAAAGTGTAGTTTTTCCTGAACCAGAAGCTCCCATTATTCCTACAAACTCACCTTTTTGTATATCAAAACTTATATTATCAATTGCTTTTGTTAAGTTTGATTTATTCCCATAGTATTTCTCTATATTCTTAACCTCTAATACTTTTTCCATTTTTATCTCCTCTCTTATTTAACTTTAATTCTATTATACTGTTTTTTATTTTTTATACAATTTATTTAGCTTACAATAATCTTACATTTTTGTAAGATTGATATAAATTAAATAACATGCTATAATTTTTTTGTATCAATCTACAATTGTTTATAAATGGAGGTATTAGCATGACAAAACAGGAAACTTTACGGAATGAATTAGAAATCTTTTTCAATGACTGGGGATTCTCTGTTTCCATATTAGAGGAATCTACAGATGAATATCCTCTTTTTCAGATTGGCCCTTTAAGAACTGCTAGCTTCTTAAATGATGATAGCAAATTTTTCTTAGCTTTAGCTAGGGATAAATACAATCTATATCGTGAAGAAATCATTTTTTATTATAACAAATTTAACGAAGCTGGCAAAAAATTAACTCCACTTGAAATTAGGATTCATAAGTATCCGGAAACACAGCATGTGTATTTACATGATATTCCGGAGAAAAATCGTAAAAAAGGACAAATTCTTTTTTATAGGTCTTGTCCTAAAGGTAGCTGTACTTTCGAATGTGATGATCTCCAACTTAACTCCAAGATTCCTGAGTTACAGGTTTGGATGGAACAGCAGATAGTCGGTTAACACTTTAACCAATACAAGCCGGTACATTAATCTTATACAGATTTTTGTACCGGCTTGTACTTTTTTGGAATATATATTTATTGTGATAAGTTTATCCATGCATAATATAATAATAGCGCCGCATCTAATTCATCTAATTTAGGATTCCAATCGAATAAGAATGTGTTGTCATCATAAACATAAATATCAAAAACATATTCCTTATTACTTATTCGAAATAAATTTCTTTCAATCTCTAAACTTTTTTGGTCCTTCATTTGATCTTCTACTATGCTTGAAAACATACTAGGAATGAAATTTACAGCTTCTTCTTTTCTAATTCCATCATATAAATAATATTGAAATGCTGCATCTTCTATTCCTTCACTAAATTCCATATATATTCCTATACTTCCAACGTATGTGGAATGTTTTAATTCAATCCGTTCCTTTTCTTTTTGAAAGTCTATACTCATATATTTGCTCCTTTCATAATTCAACTAGAACTTCTTACTACATAGATATTATATATAGCTATGTTAGTTTTTGCAATATTATATTTTTGTATTAATAATTCACGTAAAAGATTAATGATCTTATACAAAAAACAATCTCATATTTTATAATAGAATTATATCATAATAAAAATATATTTCGCTTAAGTTAGATACGTTCAACAAAGTTGTTATTATAATATCTATGTGATATAATGGTTTTGTTAATAAAAACCGTTGCTCTTTAAAGGAGGTAAAAAATGATGAATTATCTATTACGGGAATTGGTGCGAAAAAAATTAGAAAAGTTTTTCGCATCTGTAAGTGAGGACTTCAAAGTGGTTCGTACTCTTGGTCTTGATGACGACAGCGATCCAATTTTTGAAGTAGGTAACAACACTTATCTGTGTTTTTTTAACTCAGACATAACTGAAATTACTGCAAGATTACTTGCTACTAATTTTAGAGAAACCTACACCAAGTATACCGAAGGAATTGTATTTACCTTTAACAAAGAAGATGATACATTTACACCTAAAAAGTTTTTTGTGCATCTTACGTCGGAAAGTCAGGATGTCTATTTCGTTGATATCCCCGAAAAGAAAATTCCTTTAGGTATGATAAGATATCATCGTTCATGCCCAAAAGGTGGATGTACGTTTGAGTCATCCAGAATGGTTCTTCAATCAAAAGTCCCTGAGGTTCAGGCTTGGATTGAAGAACAACTGAAAGCTTTGGCATAATTTTATGCTAAAACAATAGTTACTGTTAACCTATCTTCACAACAAAATGGAGGGAAAAAAATGAAACCTATTGAAGAAAAATATAAAGAAATGTTTCGGAGAGCATTAGAACGTTTCTTTAAAAATTGGGGCTTTGAAGTTCCAAGTTATGAAGACAACGAAGAAGGTGAAACTGTTTTTTGTATAGGTGGGCGAAAATGCCCTGCTGGTTTTAATTCTGAAGGCGATGTAGTATTGTATTTAATTGATACTTTTAAAAATGAACACATTGAATACACCGAAGGCATCATTTTTTCCTGTAATAAGGATAATCCAAGAAAGATTTTAAAACCCAAGATTGCTTTTATATATAAAAATCCTGAAATCCAGTTTTTATATATAGAAGGAACAGACAAATACAAAAAAGGTGATGTTATATTTGAAACACATTGCATTTGTTGCGGAGGCACTTATATCAAAACTTTGGAATATTTGCCATTTTCTTCTGATATACCTGAATTTCAGGCATATATGGAAAAACATATAGGTGGTTAACAAGTATTTTTTTAAGACAAAACCGGCATAGCACTTTTTACAGTATTATGCCGGCTTTGTCTTCGTCATTCTTCAAAACTATGAAGAATTCTAGTAAGCAATGTGTCCAAAATTATATCATCATCAATTTTAGGAAAATATTCAACAAAACATTCGTCTTTCCATGTATAAATAAAAATACAAATTCTTTATTTAATAATTCTTCTGCATTAATTGAAAATCCTCCCACGTATGTAGAATGTTTTTACATTATATTCCAATTTAGTTGTGTTGTAAATAGCTTTATATAACAGGATATTAAAAAAGAAAAAAGAGCAATACTTGTTTTGTACTGCTCTTTTTAAGAATACATCATCATCCAGATAAAAAGTCTACACATATAAGAGTAAATTTCTCTATAATGTCTTTTAAATGGATTTTGTTGGCATCTGAAACTATATTTCCCTGTTTTTCAACTAGCATTTGTAAATCCTCACACCATCCTAACACTTCTCTGTATATAACGGCTTGAGTACAATCTCCTTTTTTTATCGTTTTTGTAACCCGTTTTTCTTTTTCTGAATAGAACTCAGCTACAATTACTTCATGGAAATGAAATTTTAAATTTAATTCATTATTTGAATTAAATTCAACTTCTGTATGTAACCATAAAGGAGATTCAAGCGTCTTCGATTGCATTTCTATCCGAATTTTATCTAGACACTCATTTAATTCTTCTATAGTATTTTTTAATATATTTTCATCAGCCATTGACTCGTTGTATTCTTCTATACACATATTCATTCCTCCTATTCTTTGGAACTGTATACTACGTGCTTCTCGGCAATTATACACCCGGTGCAAACTTTATGTCAATTATTTATTTATCATTATTTAAAATAGAAGAAAGGGAAAGGTGACTTTTCGTCATCCTTTCCCTTTTCCAGAATACGTTAATCATCAAGCTCAGCATATTTTACATATGCTGAGCGGAACTCTTCCACAGCCTTAAGTAGTTCTGAACACAAATCTTCCGGAAGCCTCGGATCTGAGCAGTCAAGTGCATACCTTAATGCACTTTCCCAATCCACAAAGACCTGCAGACCTTTTCCGTGAAGAGAGGTTCTGTCTGCATTATAAATTTCATAGCAGAATATTACCTCTTCTGTTTCTTCGTCGTACTCTACTCTTCCGGAGAGTAATTTCAAAAGAAAAGGTGTTCCCTGCATGAGCGCAGCTTTATGATGCGCTGTCTCAAGAACTTTGTTCGTTTTAGAAACCGCTTTGCTTAACCGGTTCCTGTTTTCTTCGTACTCCCTACGTGCTTCGTCCGCTTTTTCGTATTCTTTACACATTTCTTCATTCCTCCTATTTTTTTGGAATTTATTAATTACTTGTGTCTTATCTATTATACATTCATTCTTGGTATTATGTCAATCATAATTACATGTTTATATAACTATTCTTTGGAAATACTAATTTTACTTCTGTCCCTATATTCTTTTCTGAAGCAATTTCTAATCCAATACATAGTTTATCGCATAATTTTTTGCATAAGTATAAACCTATTCCTGTTGACTTTTTTTCTTGCCTTCCATTAGTTCCTGTAAATCCCTTTTCAAATACTCTACCAATCTCAGCCTTATCTATTCCTATTCCATTATCTTTAATATATAATATTACATTTTCTTTTTTATTTTCGGCATATAACTTTATTTCTTTGTTTTGCTCTTTACTATATTTTATAGAATTTTGAATAATCTGACTTAAAATAAATATACACCATTTGCTATCTGTATAAACTTCTTCTTCTAGATTATCCATTTCAATTTTTACATTGTTTTGAATTAAAGTAGTTTTATTCTTCACAATAGTACTATTTACTATATCTTTTAAAATATTCTTCTTTATAATGTAATCCTTTTCCACAGTATTACTTCTTGCATAATATAATGCTTGTTCTATATAATTTTCTATTTTATCAAGCTCTTCATCTATACTTTTTGTAACATCTGATTTGTTATTTTCCACTATCATCTTGCTTGTTGCAATTGGTATTTTTATTTCGTGAATCCAAAGTTCTATATATTCTTTATAATCTTCCTGAATATATTTATATTTATTTACATTTTCTAACATTGATTTTCCAATATCTAATATCAAATCTTTATTAAGTTTTGCTTCAATAAAATCAGCTTTTGGCAATAATTCTGTTATTAAATATTTTTCTTCTAATTCATTTGCTCTAGCTTTAATTTCAGAATAATATTCTTTCTTTTTATAATATTCTATAAAGAATGGAATTAAAAATAAAATAAGCGGCACTATTACAACATATATTTTTATATATACATAATTTATAATTGGTATTAGTAATATTTCTACACTTAAAATACATGCTATTAAAAGTATTACATATAATAATTTATCTTTCAAATAATCTCTAAACTTCATTTTAATATATATCCCTGTCCTCTTTTAGTTTCTATTACATCATTTAATCCTAATTCTTCTAATTTATTCCTTAGTCTTTTTATATTTACAGTAAGAGTATTATCATCAATAAAGTTCTCACTTTCCCATAAATAATCCATTATTTCATTTCTAGAAACAATTTTTTCTTTATTTAAAACTAAATAATGTAAAATTTTTAATTCGTTTTTTGTTAATTCTATTGATTTATCATCTTTTTCTATAATGCTCTTTGATATATTTAAAACAAATTCTCCACAATCTATTTTATCTTGATTTACTTGGCTTGTATTACTTCTTTGTAATAGTCTTTCTATTTTTGCAAGTAAAATCTGAATATTATATGGTTTCGTAATATATTGATCTGCACCATTATTAATACTTAAAAGCTCATCTAATTCATTATCTCTACTAGTTACTATAATTATTGGAACATTTGAGACTTTTCTTATTTCTTTACAAATATATTCCCCATCAATATATGGCAAGTTTATGTCTAACAATACTAAATCTGCTTTACTTTCTAATACCTCAGCAATTGTATTGTCAAATTTTTCTAGTATTACTGCTTCGTAGCCATGCTTTTCTAAAAATATTTTTAATTAATCTCTTAATTTTTTATCATCTTCAACAATTAATATCTTAGCCATATCAATCTATTTCTTCCTTAATAAATTTATTTACAAACTCCCATCTATGCTTAATAAACTGCCCTTTTTTTACTAATTCATCAATTTCTTCCCAAGTTGCCCATTTAGCATCTTGCACTTCTTCTTTGCAAAATCTCATTTTAGAAATATCATAGTCACATTTTAAAACATACGTATCAATCCAAACATTTCCTGTTCTAAACTTTGTAATCAATTTTAATTTATTTATATCGATATCAATATCTAATTCTTCTTTTGCCTCTCTAACTATCGTTTTTAATGAATTTTCGCCTACTATAACAGATCCTCCAGTCATAGCCCATACATTAGGTTCTAATTTCTTTAGTGGTGACCTTTTTTGAATCAATATTTTATTATTACTATTTATTATCCATACATCTAAACCTAAATGATAGAAACCTCTGTCAAAAACTTCTTTATCATATTTCTTCATTATCTCGCCTGTTGGTTTTCCTTCTCCATCTAATACTTCCCAATATTCCATAAACTCATCTCCAAATTTCTATATTATACAACATTTTTTCTTAATAAACATATCACATGCTTACATTTTTTTCAACACAATACCAAAAAAAGAACATCCCTATATTCCTAGGGATGTCACAATATCTTTAGTCTACATTAATTAGTTCATATTCTTTTGTTCCAAATCCAAGTTCATTTGCAGCATCTATTGTATGTGTTCCATTTTGTCTTTCAACTCTTGCTACAAAATGATCTCTTCCTGGATCTTTTGAATCATAAACTAAATCTATACAAGCTTGATCTATTGCTATTGGATCTGTACTTGTTAAAATTCCAATATCTTTCATACATGGATCTTCTGCTACTGCACAACAATCACAATCAACTGATAAATTACACATAACATTTATAAATAAAATATTATCTTTAAAGTAATTTACTACTGATGAAGCAGCATCTGCCATTGATTCTAGGAATAAATTTTGTTCTGGTAAATTATCCCATATTTCAAATTGATTTTTTGATTTTCCTGCAGAGTGTATCCAAGATTTTCCTTCTGATGAAGCACAACCTATAGATAATTGTTTTAATGCTCCACCATATCCTCCCATTGGATGTCCTTTAAAATGTGAAAGTACTAACATAGAATCATAATTCTTCATATTTTTTCCAACAAAATTTTGTTTTAAAACTTTTCCATTTGGAATATCTAAAACCATATCATCTCCATCTGCATCCATAATATCCACATCAAAATATTTAGTCCAACCATGGTCTTCTATTAATTTTTTATGTTTTTCTGTACTGTTTCTAGCACCTTCATATGCTGCATTACATTCGACTACAGTTCCTTTTACTCTTTCTACTATAGCTTTTACAAATTCTGGTCTAATATAATTTTGATTTCCTTGTTCTCCAGAATGTAATTTAACTGCAACTTTCCCTGGTAATCCCTTTCCTAATTTTTCATACATTTTTATTACACTTTCTGGTGTAATTTCTTTTGTAAAATAAACTTTTGCTTTTTCCATAAAATAATCTCATCTCACATAATTTATATTAATTTAATTTTTCAGCAACTTTTTCAAGTTCTTTTCTTATTTGAATATGTTGTGGGCATGCTTGTTCACATCTACCACATTTAATACATTCTGATGCTTTCTTTAATCCATGTCCTCCAACAAGCCATTCTTCTTGATGTTTAGCAGCTGCCATATCATTATATAATGTTAGATAATTCATAGCTGTAAATGATCCAGAAATTCCTATATTCATAGGACATACTTTTGCGCAATAATTACATGTTGTACATGGTATTAAAGGAATACTTTTTAATACTTCTTGTGCTTTATTTATTGTTTCCTCTTCTTTATCAGATAATTTAGTAAAATCTTTCATATATGATATATTATCTTCCATTTGTTCTATATTACTCATTCCAGAAAGTACTGTAATAACTCCATCTAAGCTTGCTGCAAATTTAATTGCCCATGATGCAACAGATGCATTCGGATCAGCTTCTTTGAATACTTTTTGAACTTGCTCTGGTGGATTTGCAAGCATTCCTCCTTTTACTGGTTCCATAATTATTACAGGTTTACCATGTTTTCTTGCAACTTCATAACATTCTCTAGATTTAATTGCTGGATTTTCCCAATCTGCATAATTAATTTGAAGTTGTACAAATTCCATTTCTGGATGTTTATTTAATATTTCTTCTAATTCTTCTGGTGTTGAATGGAAAGAAAATCCTATATGTTTTATTTTTCCTTCAGCCTTCATTTCTTGAATCCAGCTCCACATATCAAAATCATCAAAAGCCTTTGTTCTAGATTCTCCTAAATTATGTAATAAATAAAAATCAAAATATCCTGCACCTGTTTGTTTTAAAGAAGTATCAAATTGAGCTATTGCTTCTTCTCTTGTTTTACAATTTATCCATGCAGCATTTTTAGTTGCAAGCTGAAATTTATCTCTTGGATATCTTTCTACTAATGCTTGTCTAATAGCATCTTCGCTTCCTGCATAAGCCCAAGCTGTATCAAAATATGTAAAACCAGCATCTAAAAATTTGTCTACCATTACTTTTGTTTGTTCAACATCGATTTTTCCATCTTTTTGTGGAAGTCTCATTAATCCAAATCCTAATTTTTTAATATCTTCTCCTAAATATCCCATATTTATTCCTCCTTATAAATTATTTATTTCATCATGTGCTTTTAATTGTTTTATATTTGGAAACAATATTATACTAAAATATTTAAGTGTCAATTTTATGGTTTTTCCATAAAATCTTTTCTTTTTCCAGCTTCTATTTCTTGATATAACTTAATTTTATAATCTAATCTTTCTAATGTTGCATTTATATCTTGTTGTTTCTTTAAAAGTCTTGTTCTTTGTTCTTCTAATAATAATTTTCTTTCTTTAATTGTGCTTTTCCCTTTTTTAAATAAATCTACATATTTTTTCAAGATTTCGATTTCCATTCCTGCATTTCTCATACACTTAATAAATTCAATCCATCCGCAAGATTCTTCATCAAAATCTCTAATACCATTTTTAGTTCTTGGAACCTTTGGTATTAATCCTTCTTTTTCATAATATCTAATCGTATCTGGAGTCAAATCATATTTTTTGCTTACTTCAGCTATTGTCACTTTATCACTTCCTTTTAAGCTTGCTTCATATTTTTTATATCACTTAGAGTTAACTTTAAGTCAATACTTTTTTAAATATTTATTAAAATATCAATTAGCTTATCTTTTTTTTCTAAAGGGATTGGACTACTAGCTGCGCCATCATGACCTTTACCGCCAAATTTTTCAGTAATTTTTGAACTTTACGCTCCGTCCCTAAAGTTCAAATTTTATGTTTACTATTATAATTTATTAATAAATCCATTCCTACTCCATAACCATAAAGGAGTATGAATATCTATTTGATTGTATTTTGTTCCATTTAATAATTTTTTCCATCTGTCAATTACAATTAATTGAACATTATTTTTACTATATTCTTCTTCAGTAATTAATCCTAACTTTAATGTTGCCTTACATACATGTGTATCTGGTGCAACAGTTAAGTTTTCCATGTCTTTATATTTTCTATCAGTATATTGATAAATTACATATAACCAATAGTTGCATATCTTTGTTCCAGACAAATATGGAAATTTCTTTTTATTTTCAACTTGAATATATTTTCTTATTTTTTCTACTCTATTATCATATAAATCAAATAATTTTCGTATATCACCATCAAATAATTCTATAAATGTATTGCATAATTTTAGCCATATTTCTGTTTGCTTTTGTTTTTGTAAAGCGACTTTATATTTAGTTAATGCACTTTGAACTTCTTCAAATGTTTTTTTAAGACATATTTTAGGATTAAAAACAAAATTCGTTTCTTTATTATTATATGTTTTTAAGGCGCTTTCCCATAGTTTATAGGAATTTCTTTGATAATTTAATGTCATTGGTAATGTAAAATATAAATAATTTTCTAAAGAAGATTTTTCTAATCCTGGATTTGCATCTTCTGGCATTACTTCTCCTCCAATCTTACCTTCTTTATATAAATTTATTAATTTTTCTGCTTTATTTAATAGTTCTTTTTTGTTCATATATTACCTCTTTTACATAGAATATTTTCGATTGAATTATAGAAATATCACTAAATTCATATTTCAAAATAATATATTTTTTCTCCATTTTCTAATGTTTCTAAAAATTTTGCACCAAATTTTTCATAGTAATTGTTTAATTTTGTTTTTAAATATAATCGCTTAAACTTTCTTCTTTTAGCCTCTTCTAAAATTGCATCATTTAAAATTTTAGAATATCCTTTACCTCTATATTTTTCTTTTACAAGCATAGTTGCATACCAAGGTAAAAGTTCTTCTCTTTCTTCATAATCATGTTCAAATATTGATATAAAACCTATAAGAATATTATCTTTTAAAAGTATTAATTTACAATAATACTTGTTATCTAAATTGTTTATTATCTTTTCGCATTTCTTATTTATTTTATTTTCATATTCGATTTTTGTTAAATTTTGTTTTCCCCATTCATTTTGAGTTAATATAGCAACTTCTTTTATATATTCTTTTTTATCTTTAATATTATATATTTTTAGCATAGTCGCTCCTTTTATATTTTTTAAAAAGTTCCTATTCAAGTAATATCAATCTTTTTAAGCTATTTTGAACTTTTAGGACCGTCCCTAAAGTTCAATTTTATTAAAATATCTTCTATTAAGCCTATTCCAATTATAACTAATGGCATTATTGGATGAATTATTGCAAAAAATAGAAGTAAAAATATTGTTGCTAAAAAAACTATATTCTTTATTTTAAAATTATTAGCTTTTCTCTCATATTTATTTCTAAACATTAAAAATATTGAATTCTTAATTAAAGTACATATTTCTCTAAATGCTGCTATTGTTGCAAAACCTATATATAAATCCATAATTACTTCTTCTCTAGAAGAAAAAAAATCAAATTTTAGCATTGTTCTTTGTCTTCTTGTAAGTAATTTTACTAGTTTTAAATCTTTTAATTCTATTACATCATATTTTTGTTTTACCTCATCACAGAAAAATAATTTACAAGTTAAGTTTTTTGACTTACAACCATTATCCCCTTGAAACCTGCATAATCTGCAACATCCATTTATTTCTTTTGAGTTGTCCTTTCTTTGAACCATGCATTGATTACAATCAAATCCACATATATTTTTACCTTCAAATTTTTTATCAATTTCTTCACAAGATTTATCAAATATATATGCTAATCTCTGCATTCTAGTTTTTTTATTTAAAACATTTACTATTTCTTTTACGTCTTCATTTTTGCCTTCATAGATAAATTCTGTATTTTTATATCGAATTCGTTTATATTTTTTGTACAATTTGTACATCTCATCTAAATTTTCTGTATTTATTATTATTTGATTCTTTTTCATTACTCCATCCCCAAATTATTCATTTATATTTCAAAATAATATATATTTTCTTGAAAATCATATCCCTTAATTTTACTAGTTATAGTATCAATTAGTTTTCCTCTCATATGTTTATAAAATTCATTTGATGGATTATTTACTAAACAACCTAAAATCATATCTTTAAATCCTTGAGCATCTAAGATTTCCACTGCCTTATTAAAAAGCATCTTTCCATATCCTTTTTTCTTTACTTTATCTAATAAATATAAAGCTTGAAGTTCTCCTTTTCCTTCATAGTTTTTATTTCTAGCATTTCCTACAGCCATCATTCCTACTGGTTCATTATTTACTTTTAAAATAAATTTTTTTACACCATTTTTCTTATCTTCTTCAAATTTATCAATTTGTCTTTTTATTGAGTTTTCTACATTATTTGCTACATCTTCTAAAATTCTATCTTCTATTAAGCCTTTATATGTTTCTTGCCATGCTCTAGTATTTACTTTTACATAATCCGGAATATCTTCAATTGTTATTTCCTTTATTTCTACTTTATCCATATGAAACTCCTTAAATTTTATCTTTATCAATCAAATCATATCTTTTAAAAATAGTAATTATCATACTATATACAAGTTTTTTTCCTAATAGTTCTCTAAATTTTGTAGTTTTGCTTTTTCCTTCTTCTCTTAATTTTTCTAATTCTTTTCCTAAATCATTATATCCTGTAACAATGTCATCCAATGCTTTTTCAAATCGTTCTAATCTATCCAAGTTTGCCTCCTATATTAATTCTTTATAATTCCACTTTTAATATATCACATAAAAAAGAATTACTCTATAATTTTATATAAAGTAATTCTTAATATTTTAATCTATATATCTTACATAATCTTCCTTGCGTTGTTTTGCTTCTCCAACTTTTTCTGGATAGCCTAAAATACAATGACCTATTCCAACATAGTTTTCTGGTACATTCCATTCTTTTAGCATTTTCTTTCCTTCTTCTGTTTCGAATTCTTCTTTTGCTCTATGTATCCAACAAGAACCAAGCCCTAAACTATGTGCTGCATTCATTAAATTTCCTAATACTAAACTTCCATCTTCTTTATACGTTCCTATGTTTTTATCAGCTAAAACTATTAAAACTGTTGGAGCACCATAAAATGGATCTTTATCAACTCCCATTATTTTAGCATTTATTTTTGAAAGTTTTTCTATTTTTTCTTTATTTTGAAGAACTAAAATAATAGGAGATTGTCTTCCCATACCTGATGGAGCATATTTTCCTGCCTCTAAAATAAGATTCAGTTCTTCAGTCTTTATTTGCTCTTTTTTGTAGTTTCTACAACTTCTTCTTTCAATCAAATTTTTGATAGTTTCATTCATTAAAATCCTTCTTTCTTTTAATTAATTCATTAAAAAGTCTAATACATTCATTCCAGTTGATGTATCTTGTCTATATAATTCTGTATAGCCACATTTAGTACATGATACTGTTATAAATTTTTTGTTTTGTACATCAAATATTTTTGCAAAGTTTCCTCCTGTTGCTTGAAATTGGTCTTTATCAAATTCTTCATTTCCACATTTTGGGCATTTCCAATTTGCCATATTAATCACTCCTTTTATAAGATAATTTTACTAATAATTTTAGTATAATTCAATAGGAATTTAGGGACGATCCTAAAATCCATATTTGTATGAAAAAAGCTGGCATTTCTGCCAGCTTCTTTTACTTTTAATTATTCCTAACAAACAAAAATACAAGTTCTGCTGTTAGCTTACACGTGATACATCCATGTATTTCTGAAGCACCGGTTCTTCAAATCCCTCTAATTCAAACATCCATCCGCGAATATCTGGAAATGCTCTTTGCACTTTATAGTAATGACGTAACTCCAAATCTTTGGCCGGATTTAATGTGGCTTTTGGAATTTTTTTTGGATTCAGCTCAACTATTTCATATACATTTACCTGTACATATATCGCATCACCGCCAATATCAGAAATAAAAAAACACTGTGTACTAAAAGGTAATTGCTTTCCCGACAATTTATAATACGTGCCATAAATATCGTGAGCAAATTCTTTTACCATATATTCATGGTTTTCTTTTAATGTTAATGGATTGCCACGTTTTTTGTTTTTGCCTTTGACTCCAAAATCTTCTACATCATTATTAGCCCGTACAAAAACTTTCATTGTTCTTTACCTTTGAGTGAGCAATGCTCAACTCTCCTTTCTTCGTTATTTCAACATTTCGTTCATTTGATTATATCACTACAATATTAAATATACAATACAACTTATTATTAAAAAAATATATTTTCTTCTAAATCATCCGGATGATTTAATTCATTTTCTAATTTTTCCCAAGGAAATAGTGGCGAATAATATTCTATATTCAATTTTAAGCATTCATCTTTAGTATATTCACCATTTTTGTTATAGTATATTGCATTATCTTCATATATAGTTATATCTCTAAAATTTCTACTGTTAAATGCTTTTGCCAAACAAATATATAAAATTTTTGCTTTAGAATATTTATTTTTTATTGCATCAATACATATTTTGGCACTTTCCCCAGAACTATGTAATGCTTCTATTATTAAAAAAACCGGCTCATTTTTTTTAATACTTATTGAACCTAATGAATTCAACAACATCTCTGTTTTGCTTTCACCATTATTATATTTTACATGTTTTACTTGCATAGGCAAAAATTTTACAATATTAAGCTTATTAGAAATATATACAGCAGGTATTGCCCCACTTCTTAATACTGGGCAAATAAAATCTATTTTTAAATTATTTTCTTTTATGTATTTCTCTAAATTATTACTCAATTTATCTATATAATTTATAAATTCTTCATGGCTCATCCTCTTATATTCTTTTTGCATATTTTTCACCTCGGTCATATATTATCACATATATATATATATATATATATATATATATAAGAATAGGAATCGTCCTATTCTTTTTTGATTTTGCTATTGCTTAATGTTTTGTTTAGTTTAGTTTTCTAACAAAATTAATTATTCCAATTTCACTTAATCTATTCAATCTCATCATTGCATTCTTCGAATTGTTTTGTGCATCTTCGAGGGAGGAAAAAATTTAGTCTACTATTCTTAATTTTTATCCTCATCCTTTTTTACATAATTATCTAAATTTAATTCTTTTTTAAATTCTTCTTCTGTTGGTAAATATAGTTTATATTTTGATGCAAATATTTGATTATTTTCTTCAGGTAACGTATATTTTACAATCTGATCACTTTTATCTGCACAAAGTACAATTCCTATTGGTGGATTATCCCCTTCATTCATCATCTCTCTTGTATAATAATTTACATACATTTGCATTTGTCCTAAGTCTTGATGTGTCAAATCTCCAAGTTTTAAATCTATTATAACAAAACATTTCAATATATAATTATAAAAAACTAAATCTATATTATTCGGATATCCGAATAATATAGATTATTCCGATTCTCATATTATTCCGATTTTTTGAATTACAA
>CALYAJ010000011.1 GCA_944393485.1 uncultured Clostridia bacterium | reverse complement strand
TTTAATTTTAATCATTTAAATATAATAAGTGATAGTATATCAATAAATAATGGAAAAATAGAATATGAAGAAATTTTAAAAACAGGATAATCAAACATAATAATCGCCAACAAGGCGATTTATTAATAAGGTATGTTGGAAGTTAGAAAAGTCCACACCATTAATATTTGCCTTCCAATCTAAAGGAAAACGTAAATAGGGATATTTATTCGAAATATTTAAGCATTTATTATAGATTTTACTATTGGAATCATAAAAATTATTAACTAAATTTATACCATCAGGATTTAACATTGGAATTATATAAATACTAGAGTTGTTATATAAGTCCTGTATAGAATAATCATAGATTTTAGAATTATTTTTATATGCTATGCTCAAATCTTCTATAAATTTAATTAATAATATTGAAGTTATGTATTCATTAGCATGTATTCCAGCCGAATACATAATTTGTTTATTTCCATTACCGAATTTAACGCAATAAATTTTATTATTTAAAACACTTTTTCCAATAGAAAAATACTTTAAAAAATCATATTTTTTTATTAAATTATTTAATTGATTTTTAAAGATTAAATAATTTATCATTCCAGCCTCCAAACACTTAAAATTCTTATAATATAATATGAAATCTGTACTAAATTGTTATATTGAAAAACAATAAAATTATGTTGACAATCGTGAATCCCACAAATATAATAAGTATATCTTAATTTTAATGATTAATATTTTAAACAATATTAATAGAAAGAAGGTACATATGAAAATATTAGGGAAAAATAGTTTGTCATCTGGAATATTAGTTGGATTAAAAGCTTTTTTAGGATCTGTAGTAGTAATAGAAATAGCATTATTAATTATGTGCATAATTCTTAAATTAAATATTACTCAAGAACCAAAATATATAATAATTTATTTAGTAATGGTTACAGCAATTCCAGCAATAATAGTATTGTATAATTTAATAAAAATATTTCAAACATTTGAAATAAAAGATGCATTTAATAGAAAAAATATTAAAAGATTAAAAAATATATGGCTTTCTTTTTTAGTAACTGGAGTAATTTATTTTTTAATAGCAATATTATTAAACTTTTTTATTCCTTATGAAGAATTAGAATATATAGCAACATATGCACAAATATGCAGTATATTTATTGCTTTTATAGGAATTTTATTTGTTTTTTTAGGATTAGGAATGGTAATACTTTTAGAAATATATAAAGAAGCAATTAGACATAAAGAAGAAAATGATTTAACAATTTAAAGGAGGCAAAGTAATGGCTATAATTGTAAATTTAGATGTGGTAATGGCAAAAAGAAAGATGCCATCTAATGAGCTTGCAGAAAAAATTGGAATAACACCTGCTAATTTATCAATACTAAAAACCAATAAAGGAAAAGCTATACGTTTTTCTACACTAGATAAATTATGCAAAGTTTTAAATTGTACTCCAGGAGACATTTTAGAATATAAAGAAGATTAATTCTTGCAAAAATAAAAAACTATGATATAATACAAAACAGAAAATTTGTTTGCAAAGGAGAAAGATATGTTTTCATATATAAAAGGTACATTAGAATTAAAAACATTAAATTATATTGTAATAGATGTAAATGGAGTAGGATTTAAAATATTTATGTCTGAATCAGCTATTCAAAGATTGGACGAAACAGGTAAAAATATTAAGATTTATACACATATGCAAGTTAGGGAAGATGATATAAGTTTATATGGATTTATAACAAATGAAGAATTAAGAATGTTCGAATTATTACTTTCAGTAAGTGGTGTAGGAGCAAAATCAGCTATAAATATGTTATCTTCAATAACACCATCAAAATTTGCTTTAGCTGTAATATCAAATGATGTAAAAACACTTACAAAAATACCAGGAATAGGAACAAAATCAGCACAAAGAATTATATTAGAACTAAAAGATAAATTAAAAACAGAAGATAGTATTACTAAGGATGACGTAGAAATTAAAAATAGTATTATAGAAGACAACAAACTAGAAGAAGCAATTCAAGCATTAAAAGTACTTGGATATACAAGACAAGAAATAGAAAATGTAATAAAGAAAATAGATACAACAACTTTAAGTATAGAAGATATTATAAGAAAAGCATTAGGATATTTAGGAATGTAAGGTGATATTATGGACTTAAGCAAGCCTTTAGCATATAGAATGAGACCAAAAACATTGGAGGAATATGTTGGCCAGGAACATATATTAGGAAAGGATAAGATATTATACAGAACAATAAAAGCAGATAGATTATCTAGTATAATTTTATTTGGGCCTCCTGGATGTGGAAAGACTTCACTTGCACGAGTAATTAGTGAAACAACAAAATACAAATTTTATAAAATAAATGCAGTAACATCAGGAGTTTCAGATATAAAAAGAGTAATAGAAGAAACAAAAAATATGATGCTAAATCCACAAGGAAAGAGTATTTTATTTATAGACGAGATTCATAGATTTAATAAACTTCAACAAGATGCATTATTACCATATGTAGAAGATGGAACTGTTATTTTAATTGGTGCAACTACAGAAAATCCATATTTTGAAGTTAATAAAGCTCTAATATCTAGGTCAATGGTTTTTAAATTAAATCCATTAACTAAAAAAGATATAATAAAAGTTTTAAAAATGTCACTAGAAAGAGAAGATGGACTAAAAAGTTATGATATAAAAATTAGTGATGAAACAATAGAAAAAATAGCAGATACAGCAAATGGTGATGTAAGAACAGCATTAAATGGCTTAGAAGTTGCAGTTTTAACAACAGAGATTTCTTCTGATGGATATATACATATCACAGATGAAATTGCAAAAGAATGTGTTCAGGAAAGAAAAGCGATTTTTGATAAAAAAGGTGATAGCCATTATGACAATATTAGTGCATTTATAAAATCTATGCGTGGATCAGATCCAGATGCTACAGTTTTTTACTTAGCAAGAGCTATAAATGGTGGGGAAGATCCTGTATTTTTAGCAAGAAGAATAGTAATTTGTGCATCAGAAGATGTTGGCATGGCAAATCCAAATGCACTTGTAGTAGCAACTTCAGCAATGCAAGCAGTTCATATGATTGGAATGCCTGAAGCTAGAATAATTTTATCAGAAGCTGCAGTATATGTTGCAACATCTAAAAAATCGAATGCATCATATTTAGCAATAAATAGGGCTTTAGAAGATGTTAAAAATAAAGATACAGGCGAAATTCCAATGCATATTAGAAATGCACCAGTGGAAGGAATGGAAGCTCTTGGATATCATGAAGGATATTTATATCCACACGATTTTCCAGGTCACTATGTAGAACAACAATATTTGCCAGATAAAATGCTTGGAACTAAATATTATATAAAAGATGAAAATATAGAATAAAAATTAAGCGACACTCTAATAAAAAATAAATTAGAGGTCGCTTTTTAGTTGCATAAAATAATTTAACTAGTAAAAAATATAAAGAGTATGAAAAATATAGTGATAAAGATAATAATTGGATTTATAGCCGGAATTATTAGTGGATTGTTTGCTACAGGTGGAGGAATGATAATAGTTCCCGCATTTATTTATTTTTTAAATATGGAAGATAGAAAAGCAAGGGCGACATCAATATTTTGTATATTACCTATGGTAATTACAAGTAGTTTTTTCTATTACAAAAGTGATTTTATAGATTGGAAAATATCTATATTATGTGCTATTGGAGGTCTAATCGGAGGATATATAGGTGCTAAATTATTAAAGAAAATACCTATAAAATATTTAAAATTTATTTTTATTTTATTTTTGATATATACATCATATAAAATGATATTTTCGTAAAAAATCCAAAAAAGGAAGAATAGTTATATGTTAGAAATTGTGACAGGCACAATATCAGGAATAATTAGTGGAATTGGAATGGGCGGAGGAACTATATTAATAGTTCTTTTGGTTTATGCTTTAGGAATAAATCAACATGTTGCACAAGCAAGTAATTTAATATTTTTTATTCCTACAGCAATAATATCTGTAATAATTAATATAAAACAAAAATTATTAGATTTAAAAACAGGAATTATTGTGGGAGTATCTGGAATATTAGGTGCCATTATTGGAGCACTGATATCTAAAAATATTAATGATAATCTTTTAAAAAAGATATTTGGAATTTTTTTGGCAATAATTGTTATACATGAAATATATTCATATATAAAATTGTATATTAAACAAAAAAATAGCAATAATAATATTAAGTAAAAAATATATTAAATAAAATCGAAAAGAGGGATATTATGAACTTTATGAAAGGAATGCTTGTTGGAACAATTCTTTCAGCAGGTGTTATATATATGATGAATGAAAAAGATATGACTAAAAAGAAAATGGTTAAAAAAGGAAAACAATTTGCAAGAAAAATGGGAATGATATAATCATTCCCATTTTTGCCTAATTAAAAATCTTTTTTGTCACATTTGTCAGGGCAAGGTAACTCTTTAGGACAATCTTTAGAACAATCAATGTTTACGCCTTTTAAACAATCATTATCTTTTGGTTCAGCTTTTGCACAAACTTTTATATGCTTAACATTATCTACCCATATTTGAATTTCATACATTCTGTTATGACAAAGTGGTCCAAATACAAATTCTCCATCACAATCTGTAAAGGTATGAGAAACTGGTTTTCTTTCTTCTTCTCCTTTATGATTACAAATTACTTCTATTAATTTTACAACAGCATTAGGAACAGGATCTTTATAACAATCTCTTACAATACCATAAATAACATTTCTATTATCTTCTGGTAAAGTAATATCAATGTCAAATTGTTTTCCATTTTCTATTACTCCATCTACATCTATGATAGGGCATATATTTTTATCATAATCCATAATTTTCAACTTCCTTTCTTAAAATACCATTTAAATGGTTTATATTATATCTTATGATAAAGGGAGAAAAATGTTGAAAAAGATAAATAGAAAATAAGTATAAAAACTAAATATAAGAATATAAATTAAAAAGATAATAAAAAGTTTGGAGGTCATCATATGTTTTATGTTATAAATAAAGAAAAAGTAATTTCATATATAGTTGCAGTTTTTACAGTTATTTTATTATATTGTGTTGCAACAACATATGATAATCAACAAGCGATTCCTACGGCAAATATGCTTTCTAATAATACAATAGAAGCTGTAAACCAATAATAAATAAACATAAAATATTCCAAAAAATAACTTTTTATGTAGACAAAGCCAAAAAAAAGTAGTATAATAGGTATATCGGGATGTTTTATACAGAACGGAAACATAAAAGGGAAACAATAGATAAAATTTAATTGTATGGGAGGAAAAAAAGTTGGTTACAAATTATTCAGAAAATAACCATTTGGTATTGGTTGGAAAAGTTACAAGCGAAAAAAGATTTAGTCATGAAATTTATGGAGAAAGTTTTTACATATTTGATTTAGAGGTATCTCGTTTAAGTGGAAACTCTGATATTATTCCGATAACAATTTCAGAAAGACTAATAATTGAAAAAGAGTTAGAAATTGGAGACAAAGTAGCAATTGAAGGACAATTTAGATCATACAATAGTTATGAAAATGAAAAGAACAGATTAATTTTAACAGTATTTGCGAAAGATATTCAATTCTTAAATGATGATGAAGAAGCATCAAATGAAAAAGTTACAAATGAAGTAACATTAGTAGGATATATTTGTAAAAAACCAATATATCGTCAAACACCATTTGGAAGAGAAATATCAGATATATTATTAGCAGTAAACAGAGCTTATAATAAATCAGACTATATTCCAGCAATAGCTTGGGGAAGAAATGCAAGATTCTGCCAAAATATTGAAGTTGGAACAAAAGTAAAAATTACTGGTAGAGTTCAATCTAGAAACTATGAAAAGAAATTAGAAGATGGAAGTACTCAAACTAGAACTGCATATGAAGTATCTATAAGCAGTTTAGAAATTGTAAATGAAGAAGACGAAACAAATAATGAAGAAAACAAAGAAGTTATATAAAAGTATAAGTTTAGAAATTTTAAGAGATATTATAGAAAAATAATAGTTGTTTTAAATGACTATTATTTTTTATTATGTATTACTATTCTTTTTTACTCTTTTTTGTTATAATAGGCATATCTTAAAAAAAGGAGTACAAAATTAATGAAGAGTAGAGAAAAAAAGAATATTAATAAAAGAAATGCTGTATTTAATGTATTAGCAATAGTTTGTATAATTATGTTCTGTATTGCTATATCACCAGTTACTATGCAAAATGATACATATTATTCAGTAAAAATTGGTGAAGATATATTAAACTATGGAATAGATGGTATGGACCATTATTCTTGGCACGATAATTTATCATATGAATATCCGCATTGGCTATATGATGTAATTATGAATTTTATATATAGTATTGGTGGATGGGATGGAATATATATATCAACATTGGTTTTTGCTTCGATATTAGGCTTAGTAATGTATTTTACAAATGTAAAAATGAGTAAAAATCATATAATTCCATTTGTTTTAACAATAGGTGCACTATACCTTATGAAATCTTATATAGCAGCAAGAGCACAATTAGTAACATTTATATTATTTGCCTTAACAATATTCTTTATAGAAAGATTTTTAAAGAACCGAAAAATAGGTTATGCAGTAGGATTAATAATAATATCTCTGCTAATTGCAAATCTGCATGTTGCTGTTTGGCCATTCTATTTTGTACTATTTATGCCAGCTATTATAGAATACCTAATATGTGTAATAATAGATTTAGATTTAATTTTAAGAATAAGAAAATTAATCTATGTAATTAAAACAAAAATAAATAAAAATAAACCAGAAAAATTAAATATTTTAGAAGAGAAGATAAAGAAAGTAGACCTTCAGATAGAAAATACTCAAAAAGCTAGAAAAGAGAGCAGGAGACATCCATATAAGATAAAAATAAAAAGAAATAAGAATGTAAAATATTTAATAATAGTAATGCTTATAGCAGCATTAATGGGATTATGTACTCCACTTGGAGATACTCCATATACATATTTAGTAAAAACTATGCAAGGAGATACAACAGAAAATATAAATGAACATTTACCATTAACATTAATAAATCAAAAAGATGTACTAACAATAATTATTGTAATAATTGCGATATTAATGATGACAGATATAAAAATTAGATTGAAAGATTTATTAATGTTTGGAGGATTAGTTATATTAATGCTGATGTCTAGAAGACAGATATCAATTTTTGCATTAATTGGAGTTACAGTGGCATGTAAGATATTAATATCTTTCTTTATAAGATATAAATGTATGGATGATATAAAAAGACTCTTTAAAGAGATGACAAGTAAATTTGGAATAATAATTACAATATGTATATTTATAATAATATCAGTAAAATTATATAAACCAAAAATGAATGATAGTTATGTTGATGAATCTTCATATCCTGTACAAGCTTGTGATTATATATTAGAAAATATAGATTTAAAGAATGCAAGATTTTACAATGAATATAATTATGGAAGTTATATGCTATTTAGAGGAATACCAGTATTTATAGATTCCAGAGCAGATTTATATACTCCTGAATTTAATCCAGGATGTACAGTATTTGATGATTTCTTAAATATTTCAAATATAGGAACATATTATGAAGATAAATTCGAAGAATATGAAATAACACATGTAATCTGCTATAAAAATGCAAAACTTAATATGTTTTTATCTAGAAATTATGAATATAAAGAACTATATTCAGATGAAAAATTTGTCATTTACGAAAGAAATATAGATGAGTAGGAGGACACCTATGGAAAAAGAAGAAAAGAAAATGGGTGCATTAGAAAGAAAAATTAGAGAAAACGAAGAATTAGAAAAAAAGCATAGAAGAAAAATTTTTAAAATCGTTTTTATAATTGTATTAATATTAGTGATAATAGATCAAGGAACAAAATTTGCATTTGTAAATAAAAATATTGATGTCATACCAAATGTTTTAAAATTTAATACTGTACAAAATAGAGGAGGAGCATTTGGTGTTGGACAAAATAGTACATTTTCATTTATCGTGGCAAATATTATTGTATTAGGAATTATTTTAAAATTCATAAGTATGCAAGCAAAACAATTAGATAAAAAGACTATTTTTGCACTATCATTAGTTTTAGGTGGTGGAGTTAGCAATTTAATAGATAGATTATTTAAAGGATATGTAGTGGACTTTATAGACATAAATGGATTATTTAATTTTCCTAATTTTAATCTTGCTGATGTATATGTTGTTATTGGATTTATTTTATTAGCATTGTTTTTTGCTATGTTTGCCAATAATGTGAGAATGGGAAAAAATAAAAAAGTAAAGGATGATAAAAGTGGAGAAATATAAAATAGGAGAGGAAAATGTTAATTGTAGAATTGACAAAGTAATTCCTATTTTGAATAAAAATATTACTAGAGCAATGGCACAAAAACTTTTAGATGAAGAAAATATCTTAGTAAATGGAAATAAAATAAAATCATCATATAAAGTAAAATTAAATGATGAAATTAGCATGAAAATTCCAGAACCAAAAGAAACTGAAATAATAGCAGAAGATATACCATTGGATGTTTTATATGAAGATGAAGATATTATTGCAATTAATAAACCAAAAGGAATGGTTGTACATCCTGCAAATGGAAATTACACCGGAACTCTTGTAAATGCATTACTATATAGATGTAAAGACAGTTTATCTGGAATAGGTGGGCAAATAAGACCAGGAATTGTACATAGACTTGATAAAGATACTTCAGGAGTAATTATTGTTGCTAAAAATGATAAAGCACATTTAAATTTATCAGAACAAATAAAAAACCATAAGGTTAAAAAGACATATATTGCTTTAGTAAGAGGAAATATTCCTAATGATGAAGCAACAATAGATATGCCAATAGGTAGAAGCAAAAAAGATAGAAAGAAAATGGATATAGATAAAAATGGTAAAAATGCTATAACACATTTTAAGGTATTAGAGAGGTTTGATGGATATACTTTATTAAAAGTTAATATAGAAACAGGAAGAACACATCAAATAAGAGTTCATTTAATGACTATAGGATATCCAATTGTGGGAGATACAGTATATTCAAATGGAAAAAATCCATTTAAAGTAACAGGACAAATGCTTCATGCAAAATCTATAGAATTTAAACATCCTATTACAGGGGAAAATATGAAAATAGAGGCACCTTTGCCTAAATACTTTGAAGACGTAATAAAAGAACTAAAGAAATATTAAAAATCCAGTACTAGAATAGTACTGGAAGATCTATATAAATCTTTTTACACTATTAAAAACAGCATAAAAAGAAAATTAAAAACAATTCATTTAATATTATAATATGCAAAAAAATAAAAAAGATACATAAAAAAGGAGAAAATTTATAAATGAACGAAAAAAAAATAAATGTACGACTTCAAAAAGTTTTAGCTGATAATGGAATAGCTTCAAGAAGAAAATGCGAAAAAATCATACAAGAGGGAAGAGTAAAAGTTAATGCAAAAGTAGTAACTGAGCTCGGAACAAAAGTAAATCCATATAAAGACTTTATAGAAGTAGATGGAAAAGTTTTGAAAAGACAAGAAGATAAGATATATATTTTATTAAATAAACCAATAGGATATGTAACAACAGTTAAAGATCAATTTAAAAGACCAACTGTAATGGACTTACTAAAAGGAATTAAAGTAAGAGTTGTTCCAGTAGGAAGATTGGATATGTATACTTCTGGTGCATTAATTCTTTCTAATGATGGCGAATTTATAAATAAAATTACTCATCCAAGTCATGAGGTAGATAAAACTTATAATGTAACTATAAAAGGAAAAATAACTCAGGAAGAAATAGAGCAACTAAAAGAAGGAGTAAATATAGGAGATTATGTTACAAAACCTGCTAAAGTAAAAATATTAAAAATTGATGAAAATAAAAATATATCAAGAATACAAATTACAATACACGAAGGGAAGAATAGGCAAATAAGAAGAATGTGCAAAGCAATTAATAAATCTGTAATAGGATTACATAGAGCGTCTATTGGAAATATAAATGTAAAAAATTTGAAATTAGGCGAATATAGGCTGTTAAATAGCAAAGAAATAGAAGAATTGGTAAAATAATATTGATTATCTTAAAATAAAACTATATAATATACATAGATTAATTATACAGAAGAAAAAAGGAGAAACTACAAATGAAGTACAAAAAACTAATTCCATTTGATGATTCTTTAAAAGAAGATATGATTGTACAAGGAAAAATAAAAAGCATTCAACCATATGGAGCTTTTATAGAATTAGCTAATGGTACTGTAGGACTATTACATATTGAAGATATGTCTGTAGCTAGAATAAGAACACCATTTGACAGGTTTTCAATAGGGGAAGATGTTAAAGTAAAAATTAAAAGTATTGATAAAGAAAATCATAGAATAATGTTTACTTATAAAGAACTATTGGGAACATGGGAAGAAAATGCTAAACTTTTTAAAGAAGGTACAAAAGTAAAAGGAATTGTTAGAAATACAGAAACACATAAGAATGGTATATTTATAGAATTAAAACCAAATTTAGTAGGAATGGCTGAATACCAAGAAGGAATAGAATATGGAAGTCAAATAGATGTCTATATTAAAAAAATTATTCCAGAAAAGAAAAAAATCAAATTAATAATATGTTAGGAGGAAATAAAATGGTAGAAGATAGTCAAATTAAAGCTGAAGTATCACCTTTTGCGATAAGAGAGGGAGAAATTAAAGTCTTTGATGGAAAAGATGGTTATGTTTCAATGAATCAAATCATACATAAAATAAATTTGGGACATATAACAGATATTCATTTTCAAATATTGGAGATAGTAAATGAATTTGAATTTATTACTTCAAGACAAATTTATCAATTATTACAAATTAAAGGTGTTGATTTAAAATCACAAGATAAATTAAATAAAAAATTAGAGCAAATGATAAAAACAAAAATATTAACTAGATATTATTTCCATTCAGAAGATGGAAAAGGAATATATAGAATTTATTGTTTGGAAAAAATGGGAAAATATTTATTAAATTCTAGAGATGTAGAATGTAAATGGCAACCAACAGATAATGTTAAACCAGTTTCTTTAATTAAGAAAAGATTAGCTGGAAACCAAACAATACTTGCATATTTAAGAAAAGTTAAAGCTTTTGATTCATATACAGTAAAACAAGAACTTACAGCTAAAAAGACTGGAAAAGTATTTAAAGCTACAGGTGGAAGTGTTAAATTAACTAAAAATAATAAATCAATTTCTTTCTTGTTTGAAGTAATAAGAAGGGAAGAAACATGGAAAGATAAATTAGTAGAAAAAATGAGATTATATCAAGACTTCTATGATAATTTTGTACCAGGTGATTCAGGATTTACAATAATGCCACAATTAATAATCGTTTGTGAAGATGAAAAACATACTGCAGAAGCATTTAAAATAATAGTAACAAAGCAATTAGAAATAAGCAAGATAAGATTATATTTTACAACTGATTTAAGACAAAATAAAGAAACACTAGAAGATACATTAATAGAATTTAGACTAGATGAAGCTACAAATAAGTATAAAGCTGTAAATGTAGAATTAAAATTATTAGACTAAAAAAATAGACCATAAGGTCTATTTTTTATTCTTTTTAATATCAACTATAATTGCATCATCATTATCAAATAAATAACTTGAATCTGAAAAATCTGTTTTTACAGGATCTATTTCGTTAGAATTATTTGAATCTGTAAAATCTACATTAGAATAATTGAATTTTCTTCTCCTGTGAGTAGATTCATCCATTTGATCTGCAATACCGCCTGTGAATTTTTCAAAGTTGAAATATTTAATTTTTTGTTTTTCTTTATATTTTGAACTCATACGGTCTACTTTACCTTTACCAACTTGTTTAGCTCCTTTTGGAGTAAGAACCTTATATGCACATTGTTTTGCTTTTAAAGATCCTAATTTGTCTGGCTTAAAGTATTCTGTCCAACCATATTCAATTCCACCATATTTTTGATCATATGTACCTTTTGCTGTATTATAATCATTTTTATATTTCCATTTTCTCTTGTTACCAAATTCTTTTGACCACCATTCTCTATCATCTGGAGTAGCTCCTCCAAATAATAATTTATTAGCACAATTAGAAAGAATTGTTTGTCTATTTTTAGAATAAACTTTACTTCCTAATTGATCAAGGTTTTGTGCAACAATTGTAGTACCAATGCAATATTTTCTATATAATGTAAATACTGCGTCAATGTCTTTTGACAAGAAATCTGGAAATTCATCTATATATAAGAAATGAGGTACTCTATTTTTTTCATTTCCTGGTCTTCTTAATACAGAATTTTGCATTAACATCAAGAAGAATAATCCAAATGCTTTATGAGTAGTAGCACCTAAATCGCCTCTACGAGTACATACGAAAGTTACTTCACCATTTTCAAGTGCTTCATCAAAATTAATATTATTATTACGGTTACAAAGTATATCTCTTACACCTTTATGTCTTAAAAGATTATCAAGTTGTGTAACAGCAGAATATACAAATTTTTCTGTATCAGGTCTTCCGCTACCAGTTTTATAAAAATTCTTTTTAAAATAAGCTAATTGTAATTTATATTTGCTAGATAATTCTTCATCATATTCCATTTTTCTAGCCATTTCTTCTACTAAATCAAAATCTGTTAACATTTCTAACATATCTGCTAAATTAGGTAAATCTCCATTATTTAATTCTGGATACATTACTTTTAATAATATAGATAAATTTTCAATTGCTTGTGTTGTTACATTGTTACGAAAAGCTTCTTCTACATCAGTATGTGTTGTATAATACATATTTTTTAATACAGAAGATATAGCTATTGCAGTTTTTAATGGATCCTCAAATATAAATGGATTAATACCAATAGAATCAGGATTATCAGGATCTATTATATTATAAGGAATATTAAAATTATCTGCTACTTGTATCATAGTATCTATTGCTTCATAATCTGGTGTAATAAAAGTTAGTCCTAAATTTCTATATTTGATATTAGAATCAGAAGAATCCAATATCATTTTTTTCATATATGCTTTATAAAGTTTCATTTTATTTTCATATGGTTTTAACATATTTAAATTGAAATTTTTATTTAAGTAGTCATTATTATATGGTGCATTTATTGTTGCAAGGCCTGTTTTTAATGCAGTAAATCCCATTTCTTTTGCATTTTCCTCGAAGAATAATTTCTTTTCTAAATCTCTTGCCATCATTGGTTCTAGAACCATTGTAGTTTTTCCTGTACCTGAAGGTCCAACAATAAGTGTTGATTCAAATCTTTTGTCTTCTGGAATTATTGCTGGCTTACCACGTTCTGAGTCCATACATAAAATATTTTCACAAGTATATGGACCAATATTTTTTGGTGCTGGTGATAAGTCTAAACCATTATAATCTAGAATAGAATCTTTCATATCTAAATTATCATTTACTTTTGTGTAAATAAATTTAAATATAATGAAGAATGTTGATAATGGTATGTATAAAGCTATTGCAGTAAATGCAGGTTTTATTAATTCTGAAGAGGTCATAATAATATCTACATAATTAGGAACAGACATTAATAAAAGCCATAATATTTCATTTGTCCATTGTACAATCATCGATATAACTATTGTATAAAGTACAACTATATATGTATACATAAACGATAGTTTTACTTTATCAGATTTTACAAAAGATGAAGAACCAGAAAATAGGAATGCAAATATAGGGCAAGCTATTGCTAACGTATATTTTATTGGGCCCCAATATGATAATGAAATTCCACTAAAAAATAGGAATAGTAATTCTACTACTCTATCTACTAAAATATATAGCGAAATTAGTGTTAAAATATATGTTAAAAATGTATTTCTATTTGTTCCTAGTACTTTTAAAAATTTATCAAAAAATTTCAATTATTCCACCGCTTTCATTTCCAATTTATTTTTTAATTATTAATAAAAATATACATATATATTATCCTATAAATTTGCTAAAAAAACAAGATATTTGAGGCATTTTATTAAAAAAAGTAGAACTTAAGACTTGAATGTAACAGAATTTATTAATATAATATGTTTTAGGTTAATAGAATATAAAAAAGAAAGGAATAAAATATGGGAGAAACAAAAAAGACTAGGCGAAAGGAAGGCTTTATGCAGGCTGTACTTTCTTTAATGTTTTCGCAGGTAATAATAAAATTATTGGGTCTAGTATATAATTTGTATTTAACGAATAAAGATGGATTTGGAGATCAAGGAAATGCAATTTATTCAGGCTCATATCAAATATATGCATTATTATTAACATTATCATCAATTGGTGTTCCAAATGCAATTTCAAAACTTATTGCTGAAAGGACTGCTAAAGGAGATCATAAAGGTGCTTTAAGAATATTTAAGGTAGCTTTAGGAACATTTGCAATAATTGGTCTTATAGGAACACTCTTTTTATTTTTGGGAGCAGATGTTATAGCTACATATTGGTTAAATATTCCAGAAGCTAAATATACATTAGTAACATTGTCTCCTGCGGTATTTTTTGTAACAGTTGGAGCGGTACTTAGAGGATATTGTAATGGAAAACAGGCGATGCGAGTTACAGCTAGATCACAAACATTAGAACAATTATTTAAAACAATACTTGTAATAATATTAGTAGAGTTAGTATATAAATTCACAGGTGGAAATACAGTTTGGATGGCTGCAGCTGCAAATGTTGGTACAACATTATCTATTTTCTTTAGTTTTACATATTTATTAAGATTTTACAGAATAACTAGAAATGAAAGAAGAAAAGAACTAAAAGAAACTGTTAATTATCAATATCACAATGTTAAAAGTATAGTAAAAAGAATTTTAAGTGTATCTATTCCAATGTCATTAAGTTCAATAATGTCATCTTTTAATAAAAATATAGATTCTTTTACAGTTGTTAGAGGATTAAAGAAGTTTATGACAGAAGAAGATGCGAAAGCACAATATGGAATTTTAGGTGGGAAAGTAGACACATTAACATCATTGCCTTTAGCAATAAACATTGCTTTTGCTACTGCATTAGTTCCAAATATAACTAGCTCTTTAGCTAAAGGTGATAAAGAAACAGCATCTAAAAGAGTATCTTTTTCTTTAATGGCTAGTATGTTGATTGGACTTCCATGTACTATTGGAATGATGGTATTTGCAGATCAAATTTTAAATTTATTGTATCCTGCACAGCCAGAAGGAGCATTAATATTACAAATATCATCACTTACAATAATATTTACAATATTAGATCAAACAATCAATGGTACTTTGCAAGGTATAGGAAAAGTTATGACTCCTGCAACTTCATTATTTTTTGGAATGCTTGCAAAATTAATAGTTAACTTAGCTTTAGTGTCAAATCCTACATTTGGTGCTAATGGTGCTGCTATAGGTTCTGTAGTATGTCATATGGTTGCTTTTTCTATAGCATTTACAACATTAAGAAAAAATATAAAATTAGAATTAAAATTAGGAAACTTTTTAATAAAGCCATTAATCGCGACAATTATTATGGCAGTATGTTCTTTATTTATATATAATGTACTTTCAGGAATAATATATAGTTCTTTGGCAACAATAATAGCAATTATATTTGCAGTTATAATTTATGCAATAGCAGTTGTAGCTTTAAAAATTTTATCAAAAGAAGAATTTTACATGATTCCATATGGACAAAAAATATATAAAATACTTGAAAAGCTTGGTATATATAGAAAAGAAGAAGATTAGAGGCTTGTAAAAATATGCAAAAAAATGGTAAAAAAATCCATATTTACCTAGAGCGAAAAAGGATTGAAGAAAAAAATAAGAAAAAAAAGAAGGATTTTAGTGATACTTGGCGAATATAAGATTTAGTAGGCATTTTAAAGCACTACATAAACACAAACAATTTAGGAGGTAATTTAAATGAACAAAGCTGATTTAATCGCAGCTATCGCTGCAAAAACAGGAGAAACAAAAAAAAGTGCTGAAGCATCAGTAAATGCATTTGTAGATGTAGTTACAGAATCTTTAGTAAAAGGAGATAAAGTTCAATTAGTTGGATTTGGATCTTTCGAAGTAAGAAAAAGAGCTGCTAGAAAAGGAAGAAACCCACAAACTAAAGAAGAAATCAAAATACCTGCATCAAAAGCTCCAGTATTCAAAGCTGGTAAAGCTCTTAAAGATTTAGTAAATAAAAAATAGGTCAGTGAATTTTTATATAAAAATATGAATTCATATTAACAAAAAGGTCGAAAGACCTTTTTGTTGTTTATATAATATAAATTATAGTATAGTTTTAATGTATGAATATCTTTTAATAGTGCTTTTTCTGTTATGAGGGAGTGTAGTTTTTATGAAAAGAAAGTTTGCAGATTATAGAAATCATAAATCAATTGAAAAATGCGTATATAAAAATATTAGAGTTGATAACGAAAAATTTCATGGAAATATTTCTTTAGCGGATATTTTAAAAGTAAAAAAGGTTTGGATATTAGAAAGAAAAAATGGTGACAAAGATTGTATATTAGATAAAGGATTTAAATATTTAGAGGTATTGCCAGATAATTCTAATTATGTAATAACAGGAATATATGATGATAAATGTAATATTGTAGAGTGGTATATTGATATTGTAAAAGAAATTTCAGAAGAAAATGGAAGAATTTATTTTGATGATTTATATTTAGATATAATATTAATTAATAATAGAGAAATAGATGTTGCAGATGAGGATGAATTAGAAAAAGCATTAAAAGAAAAAGATATTACAGAGGAAGATTATAAGTTGGTATTAAAAACTAAAAAGGAAATTTTATTAAATTTAGTACAAAAATATGATGAGCTAAAAGCCTTTACTGACAAGTATTTACAAATATTATTAAAAAAATAATAAAAAAAATTAAAAAAAGTATTGACATGGAATTAAAAACATAGTATACTAAAACTCGTCGGAAGAAACGGTCGCATAGCTCAGCTGGGAGAGCATCTGCCTTACAAGCAGGGGGTCATAGGTTCGAGCCCTATTGCGACCACCACTTATTCTTACGGCCCGGTAGTTCAGTTGGTTAGAACGCTAGCCTGTCACGCTAGAGGTCGACGGTTCGAGCCCGTTCCGGGTCGCCATTTTTTTATAAGGAAATTGGTGTGGAAAACAGTAAGAATAAAAAACAATTATCCACAATTTAATAAGCCTCGATAGCTCAGTTGGTAGAGCAAGGGACTGAAAATCCCTGTGTCACTGGTTCGATTCCCGTTCGAGGCACCAAAAATAGTAGTATTTATAATATTAATACTACTATTTTTTTGTTGTAAATATAATGGGAATCGAAAAGGACGTGTCGAAGCGGAGCGAAGGCAAAAACAGTCCAGAGGACTGTTTTTAGGACACGGCTCGCCAATTCCTGTTCGAGGCACTATTGAAAAAAAGCATATTAACAGGTATAGCGTTTTTCTTTTAATTAAAAGATCTTAAATAGTTTAGTGTGTCAAAAAGTGTGTCAAATATAATAAAAAGGCAATGTCTAACAAATATCTAACAAATTTGTTTTAAGTTTTAAAATTTATAAAAGCTCTAAGACACTAGAAGAAATAAAAAAATCAAAGTCACCAACATATTTATTTAGTAAGTTGGTGACTTTGACTTAATAGAACAAATTTTATTAAGGTATTTTATATTTTTTTAAAAAACGAATTAAATCTGAGAAAATTTCATTTTCGGAATATAATGGAATATCTTCTTCAAGGAATAAATCCTCCACTGTTGTAATATTTTTTTCTCTCATAATTTCTTGGACTTTTTTATCATTCAAGATTTTAGATGGGAGTTTATCAAAAGAGAATCTTCCATCATTTTCGTATTTATGTACCATTAAATCTGCATCCATCTTATCACAAAGATGGGCAAGTACAGCTTCTGGCGTTTTTTGTTCATTAAACTCATTTATTAATGCTGTCATAAACTCTCTTTTTTTCATATTATATAAAGTTTTTTCAACAGCCATAGAACCAAGTTCAGCTTTTTCAGAAGCACTAACTCCGCTAAATGGATTTAAATCACCAATGTCAGTTTCTTCTGTTTCATGAAATGCCAACAAAAAAATAACTTTAAAAATGTCAACATTTAGGTCGAATTCAGAGTAAATTGCAAAGGCTAATTGCTGTGCTCCATAAATATGTTCAGGTATTGATTCTACTCTTTCATCTCTTGTTATATTCCGAAGATTCCATCCAGTACGTTCAACGCCTTTTAATTTTATTGCTTTATAATAAAAATTAAGTACGTTTTCAAATTTTGTTTGTTCCATAAATTTTCCTCCTCAACAAATTATTGTTTATAAGTTGCATCTATATAAACTGGTTTTTACCAGATAAAATTATAACAAAAGCATACCATAAAACCTGCTTAATTTCAACTGATTAAGAAGATATGATAGTAAAATCATAGTATTGTTTAGATTAAGTTGAATAGATTCAATTAAAGAGTAATTTAATGAAATATTATAAAACTTGAATATTATGTAAAATTATGCTATAGTATTAGTGCAAAAGGCAGTATTTTAAATATATTTCCTTAATTCACTAATTGAGTAAGGAATATCTTACTCCTTAGTTTTATTATAAATAAAATAATAAATAAATATTTTTTAGGAGGTTATTTATGTTACGGATTATATTAATATTATTATTTTTTGCAATATGCTCAACATGTTTGGTGCGTCCATGGTTTTGGAAAGCAGTAAAAAGAAGAGAGCTGCTGAAAGTTGGAAGAACAATAGGTTTTACAACAGAACATTGGAAATTTGAAATAACAATCGAAATTCTTACATTTGTAATCACATTTGCAGCAGGTATAGTTTTATTTATTTCTATAGGTTGTAGACAAAATATATATGGAGTATTTCCTCTCATTATATTGTGTGCATTTTTCCAATGTTTATGGGATTATCAGCCTATAAGATTTTATATTAAAATGGTAATAATAATGCTATTATCGGCTGCATTATGGATACAGGATGGACTTTCGGAAATTGAAATACCTTTAAATAATGTTGAGAGTGTACCAATAACGGCAACAGAAGAAAATAATGACTTTAACATTAAGTATTTTATTTCGAATGATAAGATAAAATCTTTGTTTAAAGCAGATTGGGCTGAAGGACCTACATATAATAATGGTAAATATATATATCTAGCCAAAGGTAGGGATTTAGGATATGGTGTAATTGTTATTGATACGGACGATTATTCTGAAGCAAAATTTATTGAATGTAACTATGAAGCAGATGTAACAGAATTACGACATGTTTATCCAACTGAAAAGTTAGAAGAACTGTATATTACATGTTCAGATGAAAATATACCATATTGCCTTTTTGCGGTTGCGGAGAAAACATGGCTTTTAGGAAAATATGATGTTACAGGATATGTAATGCTTAATTTACAATCTGGAGAATCTCAGTCTTTTGCAGAAGAAGATTTACCGGGTTTTGTAATAAATAATGATTAATATAATTTAATATCAAGAATCTAAATTCAAGATGCTTGATTTAAGGCAAAAAATAAAGTAAGAATTTTTGAATTCTTACTTTATTTTTTTGACCACTGCAATCTAATAATAGTGGACTTATAATCCTTACAAAATTAAGGAATTAATCCCAATATTTTGTGGGATCGTTCCATTCAGGAAAATTTTGATTTAAAAAAGCTTTAGCTTTTTCAATTAGTCGATCAACTTCTGCTGGAGAAGAGGCTGTTCCTACTTGTTTTAAAGTCTTTCCTGCTTTAGTGATAGTAATAGTTGTTAAATCACTTGTAACAGAAATTATTTCAATTTTAATGCTTCTCTTAAGTGACATGTTTGCATCTCTATCATATGGCAGGGCTTTATAAAAAGTAGTTACACGACTTCGTCCTTGGTCGTCAAGAATTTTTCCATAATATCCTGTTCCAATAATATATTTCCAGCCTTTAGGCAGAGTTGCAGAATACATTAATTCATCTTCACACTCTTTAAACTTGAAACCTAAAGTTTCAAATGCTTTTTTTGATGGAGACATATTTTTTGGAAGAAGGTTATCTCTTTGTGCATCAGTATGACCTAGCATTTGTGCAACATTAATTCCGTCTTCAAGACCAAATGCTCTTATCAAATCATGCAGTTGCCGACTGGCTTCTTTAAAATCATCTTTCATATTTAATCCTCCTGTAAATAAACTGAATGATACTTGATTATTATAATAGAAGATTGATATTATGTCAATTTAAAATGTTTACATCTGTATAAAGGAAATAAAAATTAACAAAATTTTTCTATTTTACATATTTATAATATATGGAGGTGTAAATATGGTTACTTTTTCTAAAATGCATGGCCTTGGAAATGATTATATTTGTATAAATACAATAAATGATGAAAATGTAGTTGCAGAAAATAGACTTCCACAAATGGTAAGATATATGTGTAATAGAAATTTTGGAATAGGTGGAGATGGATTGATTTTAATACAAGAAAGTAGAATTGCAGATTTAAAAATGAGAATCTTTAATAAAGATGGAACAGAAGCCGAAATGTGTGGAAATGGAATTAGGTGTTTTTCAAAATATGCATATGACAACAAAATAATTGATAAAAATATTTTTTCGGTTGAAACAAAAGCAGGAGTAAAGACTATAAAAATTTTAAATAATAATAAAATACAAGAAATAGAAGTGGATATGGGAACTATAAGTTTTAATGATTATAAAAATATAAAGATTGATAAACAATATAATGGACCAATATCAATAAAAATAAAAGCAAAAGATAAAAACTTTATTGGAAATTATGTGTCTGTTGGAAATCCGCATTTAGTTATATTTGTAAATAATGTAGATAATATAAATATAAATGAATATGGTCCTGCAATAGAAAATATGAAATATTTTCCTAATAAAATAAATGTGGAATTTGTACAAATATTAGGAAGAAATACATTAAAATTAAGAGTGTGGGAAAGAGGAGTAGGGGAAACTTTTGCATGTGGTACAGGAGCCGTAGCAGCATTTGGAATAAGTTATTATAAAGGAATATGTAGTAGCAGAGTTAAAGTACTTTTAAAAGGTGGAGAATTAAATGTAAGATATGATAAAGTTAGCAATCACATAATAATGTCTGGAATAGCAACTAAAGTTTTTGATGGAATAATAAGCATATAATATATAAAAAAGTGTTTAAATGTGATAGAATGGCATAGAAAAAAATTAGACAAAAAGTAGGAGATAAAACAATGGACGTAAAACAATATTTACAAGGATTTTTTGCAGGAACTAAAAATCCATCATTAGATGCAATGAGATTTTTTATGGATAAATTAAATCATCCTGAAAAAGAATTAAAATTTATACATATAGCAGGTACAAATGGAAAAGGTGCTGTAACAGAAATGATATCTAATATTTTATTAAATAGTGGATATAAAGTTGGAAAATTTATGTCACCACATTTAATAAGATATAATGAGAGAATAAAAATAAATAATAAAGAAATTACTAATAAAGAGATGGAAGAAATTATAATAAAATTAGATCCTTTAGTAAAAGAATATAATTCAAAAGGAAAGGGAAATGTTACTCTTTTTGAATTAGAAACAACAATGGCAATATTATATTTTGCAAATAAAAAATGTGATATTGTAGTACTAGAAGTAGGATTAGGCGGATTATATGATTGTACAAATATAGTGTATCCTATAGTTTCTATAATAACATCTATAGGCTATGACCATATGAAATTTTTAGGGAATACATTAGAAGAAATAGCATTTCAAAAAGCAGGGATTATTAAACAAAATTCAAAAACAATTTTTATGAGCCAATCTGAAAGTGTTGATAATGTAATTATAAAGAGATGTAAAGAAGAGAATAATAAATTATTCTTAATAAATAAAGAAGATATAAAAAATTATTCATATTCAGAAGAATCTCAAAAGTTTGATTATAAAGAATACAAAGATATACAAATAAATCTAAAAGGAATATCACAAATTTACAATGCCTGTATTGTATTAGAGGCAGTTGATGTTTTAAAAGAAAAATATAATATAAAAGAAGAAGTTGTAAGAAAAACTTTAAAAAATGTTATCCATAAAGGAAGATTTGAAAAAATAAATAGTAATCCAATTGTAATATATGATGGAGCACATAATGAACCAGCAATCAAGAATTTTATAAATTCTGTAGATATGTATTATAAAAATAATAAAAAGGTATATATTATATCAATATTAAAATCTAAAGATTATAAAACAATACTAAAATTATTAGTAAAAAATGATGAGAATATTTATATTTTTACTGATGGTAATGATAAAGAAAGATATAATGATGCTGAAATCCTAAAAGAGGAAGCACAAAAATCAGGTGCTAAAAATTTATTTACAATGGAATTAGAAGAGGCAATAAAAACATCATTACAAAAGTATAAAGACTATGTAATTTTTACAGTAGGAAGTTTTTATGTTTATGGAGATGTATTAAAAACAATAAAAAGCTACACTTAAAAAAGTGTAGCTTTTTATTGAATAGGAAAATTTCCTATTCAATAAAAACCAATGTTGCACAGAAAAATTGCATAGCAATTTTTCGCGTCGACAAATCTTTACGCTTCTTTGAGAACTTAAATATAAATAGTTAAATTAGACAAGTAGAGAAAAGTTCTCTCGAAGCTAGATTTGTCCTATATTAATTTATTCTACGGGAAATTATTCTACTGGTTTTCTTTCCCCAGAAGCAATCATTTCTTCTATTGCATCATGAATTACAACTCTTTCATCATATGGATATTTAACATGCATATATTCAATATATAAATCACTACCAAGACCAGGTAGAACTATGATATCATCAGGTGTTGCAATAGATAAAGCATATTTTATAGCTTCTGTTCTATTTAAAATACGTACATATTTTCCACCAGATTTTTTAAGACCAACTTCTATATCATCTAGAATTTTGTTAGGATCTTCTGTACGAACTTGGTCTGATGTAAGTACTGTTAAATCTGCAAGTTTTCCTGATATTTCTCCCATTATTGGACGTTTTTTAGAATCTCTATCTCCACCAACGCCCCAAGTACAAATTACTCTTCCTTTTGTGTAAGGTTTTACAGTTTCTAATATAGATTGTAGGCTAGAAGGAGTATGTGCATAGTCTATTAATATTTTTAAACCTAATTTATTAGGAACAACTTCACTTCTACCAAATACTTTAATATCTTTTAATGCTTCTTGAATATCTTTAACAGTTGCTCCAAAATGTGTTGCAATTCCAATAGCACCTAAACAGTTATATACCATATATCTACCAGGAATAGAAACTCTTACAGGATATTCACCATCATTCATACAAAGTGTAAAATCAACACCAGTATTGCTTAAATTTAAATCTTTTGCCATTACATCAGCTTTAGTATCCATTGCGAAACTTCTTAATTCTTTTTCTGGTAATAAATTTGGAATTCTTGCAGTATATTCATTATCAAGATTATATACAACAAATGGAGACATTTTTACTAAAGAAAGTTTTGCTTCAAAATAATCTTCCATATCTTTATGTTCTTTAGGACTTATATGATCTTCAGAAAGATTTGTAAATAGTGCACTATCAAATTCACATCCAACAACTCTATCTAATTTCATTGCTTGTGAAGAAACTTCTAGAACTACAATATCAACATTTTCTTTAACCATCATTGCCAAAGTTTTTTGAATTTTATAACTTTCAGCAGTAGTTCTGTCACAGTCTTCAATTTTTTCATCATTAATATAAATTGCAATACTTCCAATTAAACCAACTTTATAACCATGTTTTTGTAAAATTGATTTAATCATATATGTAGAAGTGGTTTTTCCTTTTGTACCAGTAACTCCAATTAATTTTAATTTTTTTGATGGATTATCATATAAATTACAACTTGAGATAGCTAAATTGTAACGAATATTATCTATTTTTATAATTGTTACATTTTCTGGAATATCAAAATCTGCTAAATTACAAGATTCATCTACAACTATAGCTGTTGCACCTTTTTCGATTGCATTACTTATAAATTTTGTACCATCTAAATCATAACCTTTTATTGCAAAAAACATATCATTTTGCTCAATTACTCTTGAATCTGATGATATATTATTAATTTCTTTTTCTAAATCTCCTTTTGCTTCTATTATATTTACATTATTAAAAATATCTTTTATTTTCATATGTCTCACCTCTGGCGTAATTATATACTCTTTTAATTTTTTTGTACATACTATTGACAATAAAACATATAAATATATAAAATATAGAAAGGAAATTTCTAACTAGAAAATCCGTTATTTTAAGACTCTTTGGAGGAATAAATATGATTAAAGTAAACGAAAATTTTTTAAAAATGCAAGATAGCTACTTATTTTCAACAATAGCTAAAAAGGTAGCTAAATATCAGGAAGAAAATCCTGATAAAAAAATTATTAAATTAGGAATAGGAGATGTAACAAGACCAATAGTTCCAAAAGTTTTGGAACAAATGCATGAAGCAGTTGATGAAGTCGGAAGAAGTGAAACTTTCAGAGGTTATGGACCAGAACAAGGTTATGAATTTATAAGAGAAGCAATAGTAAAAAATGATTACGAAAAAAGAGGAATAAAAATAGACTTAGATGAAGTATTTGTTTCAGATGGTGCAAAATGCGATTGTGGAAATATTGTAGATTTATTTGGAACAAATAATAAAGTTGCAATAACAGATCCAGTATATCCAGTGTACTTAGATACAAATATAATGTCTGGAAGAACAGGAAAATATGATGAGAAAACAGGGAAATATGAAGGTATAATTTATTTACCATGTACAGCAGAAAATAATTTTGTACCAGAACTTCCACAAGAAGTTCCAGATATGATTTATCTATGTTTTCCAAATAATCCAACAGGAACAGTTCTTAAAAAAGAAGAATTAGCTAAATGGGTAAAATATGCAAAAGAAAATAAATCAATAATTTTATTTGATTCAGCATATGAAGCATTTATAACAGAAGATGATATACCACATTCAATATATGAAATAGAAGGAGCTAAAGAAGTTGCAATAGAATTTAGAAGCTTTTCTAAAACTGCTGGATTTACAGGTATAAGATGTGCATATACTGTAGTTCCAAAAGAATTAAAAGGATATACAGAAAATGGGGAAGAAATAAATTTAAATAAATTATGGAATAGAAGACAATGTACAAAATTTAACGGAGTTTCTTACATTACTCAAAAAGGAGCAGAAGCAGTATATTCAGACGAAGGACAAAAAGAAATAAGAGAAAATATTAAATATTATATGGAAAATGCGAAAATAATAAGAGAAGGATTAGATAAAGCTGGAATAAAATATTATGGAGGAATAAATTCACCATATGTATGGCTTAAAGTTCCAAATAATATGAAATCTTGGGATTTCTTCGATTTATTATTAGAAAAAGCAAATGTTGTTGGAACACCTGGAGTAGGTTTTGGACCAAGTGGAGAAGGATATTTTAGATTAACAGCATTTGGAAATAGAGAAAATACAGAAGAAGCAATGAGAAGAATAAAAAGCACATTGCAATTCTAGTATAAACTAGGGAGGCAATTAAATTAATGAATATTAATGAAGAGGTAAAAAATATTTTAGAGTGGGTTATTTGTATAATAATTGCAGTTTTTTTAGGATTGTGGATTAGATATTATTTAATAACTCCTACACAAGTTAAATCTGTTTCTATGGAGCCAACTTTAGTACAGGGACAAAGATTAATTTTAAATAGAACAATTAGACTTACAAAAAATTTGCCTAAAAGAGGAGAAATAATTACTTTTGAAGCACCAACAACTGAATATTTATCTTTATCAGAATTTAATGAAACTCCAACAGCAAGATATACAGAAATTGAAGGTGGGTTTAATAAATTTGTTCATAATGTACTAGAAATTGGTAAAGTAAGTTATATTAAAAGAGTAATTGCCTTACCAGGTGAACATGTAAAAATCCAAAATGGGAAAGTATATATTAATGACCAAGAATTACAAGAAGATTATTTAAATGATTCAGTTATAACAGAATCAGAAGGTGGCCTATTAGTAGATTTTGTAGTACCAGATGGAACTGTATTTGCAATGGGAGATAATAGACAAAATAGTCATGATTGTAGAGCTTTCGGGTGTATACCAATAGAAAAAATAGAAAGTACAGTATTATTTAGATTTTGGCCATTTGATAAATTTGGTAAAGTTGAATAATATAAAATATAATTAAAAACCAGCTATTTTTAAATAGCTGGTTTTTTAAGGAAATATTGTACATCATGAATAGATAATAAAAGTCTAGCACATACACCTATATATTATATTAAGAAATAAATCATGTAAATGATTATTTATTATTTTCCATGTTTTTACCAAATCTTTTAATCTTTTGAGTAGTTGTTTTCTCAAATTCATCATTTCTTATAATAAAAGATTTTATATGTTTATAATTAGGTAATTTTTTATTAACACTTGAAACAATATCTTTTATAACTGCAAAGATTTCCTCTTTTTGAGGAACACTAGTTTTTAGATGTTCTTTTATTGCATCTAAATTAGGTAAAATTTGAGCATTAACAAATACATCATCATCTTTTTCATCAGGAAGTCCAGTTACTAAAGATTCAGATATTAATGGATTTTCATTTAAATAATGTTCAATTTCTTCTGGATAAATATTTTTACCATTTTGTGTAACAATAACTGTTTTTAATCTTCCGGTAATATATAACCATCCATCTTCGTCAATTTTTCCTAAATCTCCAGTATGAAACCATCCATCAACAATAGATTTTTTTGTTGCTTCTTCATCTTTGTAATAGCCAAGCATTACATTTGGTCCTTTTACTAAAATTTCTCCAACACCAGTTTCATCAGGATTTTCTATTTTATATGATACATTTGGAATAGGAAGCCCAACAGAATCAGGATTTATATAAAAATCATTATTACCTGCAACTAGTGGGGAACATTCTGTAAGTCCATATCCTTGAATAGATTTTATACCTAAAGTTTTATATGAATTTACTAATTCACCATTAAGAGGTGCTGCTCCAACAATAAAAGCTTTTAATCTTCCACCTAATGAATTATGAACTTTTGCTTTAACAATTTTTTTCAAGATAAATGGTAAATTGTTAATAATATTTCCTTCTGTTTTTGTATATTTTTCAGGTAAAGATTTTCTAACCGTAGTATCAATTTTTTTATACATTTTTTCTAAAAGTAGTGGAACACTTAAAATTACTGTAGGTTTAAATTCTAAAATATTATTTGTTATATGTCTTAATCCTTCACAATAACTTATACATCCACCACTATAAATTACAAGTAAATATCCTAAAGTACACTCATAAGTATGATGTAAAGGAAGAATTGATAAAACTTGATCATTTCTTTTTACTTTAACAATTCCAAAAGTGGACATTATATTAGATACAACATTTTTATGTGATAGACATACTCCTTTTGCATTACCTGTTGTTCCAGATGTGAAAATTAAAATTTTCATTTCGTCAGGATTTATTTTTATATTGTCAAAATCTTTATTTCCTTCTTCTACTAAATTATATCCAGATTGCATTAAAAGGGGATATGACATAAAAGTACTACTGTCTTTTTCTGAATTAAAGTTTATAAATAAAGTGTTTTTGTTTTCTAATTTTTCGTCATTTGAAATTAAATTTTTAATATACTTATCATCACCTAAAATTGCTTTAGCCTCAGATACATTTAAGAAATTTATAACATCATCTGATTGTAATTCTTTATCTATAGGTACTACAGTACCAACAATTGTAGCTGCTAAATATGATACAGCCCAATTATAGCTATTTACACCAATTACGGCAATAGGTGTATTTTTTAAACCTAAATTTATTAGGCTCGTACCTAATGCGATAACATCTTCTTTAAATTTTTTATATGTGACACTAAAAATGTTTCCAATTTTGTCTTTTAATTTAAAGGCAGGTCTATTTGCATATTTATAAGCAGATTTATATAATAAATCTTTTAAATCAGAAACAAATGGTGCTTTATGATATTTTTTAGCTAATTTTTCAGCTAAAGTTTTTTTGTTTTCCATATTAAGACCTCCATTTATTAAATTTTATCCACAAATAGAGCAGGCTAACTAATATATAATATGATATTACATAAATATAAAATAATCAAGGAATTCTAACATAAAGTCAGTTACAAAAAACGACAGGTTAAAGTAAATTAAATAATATAAAAATTAAGAAAATATTAAAAAATTATACAAATTAATAAAATTATATGATAGAATACATTTGCTAAGCTAAATAAGCATGATTAAATTAAGGAGAGTGTATAAAGTGGGGGAAAATAAACCATATAAAAGAGTGCTATTAAAATTAAGCGGAGAAGTTCTTGCAGGACCAAAAAAAGTAGGAATTGATGCAGAAGTAGTAGCAGCTTTATGTGATCAAATAAAAAAAGTTTCAGAACTTGGAATTCAAGTAGCAATAGTAGTAGGAGGTGGGAACTTTTGGAGAGGTAGATATGGACATGAAATGGAAAGAACTACAGCAGATTATATGGGAATGTTAGCAACAGCTATGAATGGACTAGCTCTTCAAGATGCTCTAGAAGCGAGAGGAGTATATACAAGAGTTCAAACTGCAATAGAAATGAGAGAAATTGCAGAACCATATATTAAAAGAAAAGCAATTAAACATCTAGAAAGAGGAAGAATTGTTATATTTGCTTGTGGTACAGGAAATCCATATTTTACAACAGATACTGCAGCAGCATTAAGAGCAGCAGAAATTGATGCAGATGTAATTTTATTGGGAAAATCAATAGATGCAGTATACTCAGCAGATCCAGAGATAGACAAAAATGCAGTAAAATATGATAAAATAACATATTTAGATATTTTAAATAAAGATTTAAAAGTAATGGATTCAACAGCAACATCATTATGTAGAGATAATCATATTCCATTAATAGTATTTGGAATAGATAATCCAGAAAATATTGTTAAAGCTGCAAAAGGCGAAAAAATAGGTACTATAGTAGAATAATGAATTTTGAAAATAAAAATTAAAAGGAGAGAATTATAATGGATTTTAATAAAATAGAAGAAAAAATGAAAAAGACAATAAGTGTATATAAAGAAAATTTAGCAGAAATTAGAGCAGGAAGAGCAAATCCTGCAGTTTTAAATAAAATAAAAATAGATTATTATGGAACACCAACACCAATTAATCAAATAGCAGGAATATCAGTGCCAGAAGCTAGATTAATAGTTATTCAACCATGGGATGCAAATGCATTAAAAGAAATAGAAAAAGCAATTTTAACATCAGATTTAGGTATTAATCCAAATAATGATGGAAAATTAATAAGATTAAATTTCCCAGAATTAAATGAAGAAAGAAGAAAAGAATTAGTAAAAGAAGTTAAAAAAATGGGAGAAGATGCAAAAGTTGCAATAAGATCAATAAGAAGAGATGGAATGGATGAAGCAAAATCTATGCAAAAAAATTCAGAAATGACAGAAGACGAATTAAAATCAGCAGAAGAAACTATACAAAAAATTACTGACAAGAGTATAGATGAAATTGATGGTTTAACAGAAGCAAAGGAAAAAGAAATAATGACTGTTTAAAGGAGAATATTATGGTTTTTGAAAAAGAAAATTTTCCAAGACATATTGCAATTATAATGGATGGAAATAGAAGATGGGCAAAAGCAAAAGGAATGCCTGGAAAGGCAGGACATAAAGAAGGAGCAAAAACTCTAGAAAAAATAGTAAGATATGCAAACAAAATTGGACTAGAATATATTACAGTTTATGCTTTTTCAACAGAGAATTGGAAAAGAACTGAAGATGAAGTAGGAACATTAATGGCTTTATTACAAAATTATTTAGATGATTATAGCAAAAGGGCAGATACAGAAAACATAAAGGTAAAAATTTTAGGTGATATTTCTGTTCTTTCAGAAGGAATGCAAAAAAGCATAAAAAATTGCATGGAAAGAACAAAAAATAATACAGGAGTTACATTTAATATTGCTCTTAATTATGGTGGAAGAAATGAAATTCTTTCAGCAGTAAAGAAAATTGCACAAGATGTAAAAGATGAAAAACTAAAAGTAGATGACATTACAGAGGAAGTAATTTCAAATAATTTATATACAAAAGGCGAGCCAGATCCAGATTTAGTTATAAGAACAAGTGGAGAATTACGTACAAGCAATTTCTTGCCTTGGCAAATAGTATATTCCGAATTTTTATTTTTAGAAAAACTATGGCCGGATTTTACAGAAGAAGATTTGGACAATGCCATATTAGAATATCAAAAAAGAAATAGAAAATTCGGAGGGAAATAATAAAATGGAAATAAAAAGAGTATTGACTGGAGTAATTGGATTACCAATAGTTATTGCAGTATTAATACTAGGTAACCAAATACTTATAGATGTGGCATTTGCAGTCATATCTGCAATGAGTTTTCATGAATATGCACATGCATTTAAAAGTACTAATAAAGCCAATCCATTAACATGGATTGGATATATAGCTTGTTTATTAATAGCTATAATACATATAGTTCCAAGTGAATATGTAAGTAGTATAATTATTGCTTCAATTCCAATAATTATATTATTATGTTTTTCGCAAATATTAATTACAAAAGGTAAATATAATATAGTAGATGCATCAGTTACATTATTTGGAATATTTTATATTGTTTATTTTCTATTATTTTTCCCTTGGATAAGAGGTGAAAATAATGGACATTATTTAATATGGTATGTATTAATTGCATCATGGGGAACAGATATATTTGCATTTACATTTGGAAAATTAATTGGAAAACATGAATTTAGTAAAATAAGTCCACATAAAACAATTGAAGGATGTGTAGGTGGAACAGTTGGAGCTGTATTAATTATATTATTATATACATTAGCTATAAATAATTATTGTGGAATGCATATAAATTATATTGCTATAACTTTAGGTGGAATAGTATTAAGTATATTAAGTCAAGTTGGAGACTTTGCAGCATCAGCTATAAAAAGATTTGTAAGTATAAAAGATTATAGTAATTTAATACCTGGACATGGAGGAATGCTTGACAGAATAGATAGTATAATATTTATTTCTCCATTTGCATATTTTATATTATTGTTATTTTAAATTTTAGGAGGTACTTTTTGATAGGATTTTTAATAAGTGCTGTTAAAATAATATTTCTACTAGGATTTTTAATCTTAATTCATGAATCAGGACATTTTTTTATTGCAAAATTATTTAAAGTAAAAGTAGAAGAATTTGCGATAGGATTTGGACCTAAAATATTTACAAAACAAGGAAAAGAAACTAAATATGAGTTAAGATTAATTCCACTTGGTGGATTTGTAAGAATGGAAGGCGAAGAGCAGAGATCAGACAGCGAAAGGTCTTTTAATAATGCGAGTATACCAAAAAGAATGGGAATTGTTGCAGCAGGTGCAATAGTTAATATTGTTTTTGGTATTTTAGTATATTTTATTATTGTAGCAGTAGTAGGTAATAATGTTTCAAATATTGTTGATACAACAAATGAAGGTTATATAGCAAGTGAAGTAGGTATTATATCAGGGGATAAAATTGAAAAGATAAATAATAAAAAAATTAGATTAAAATCAGATATAGATGAAATGCTACAAAACTGCAATGGCGAAGAATTAACTTTATTAATTGAAAGAAATAATGAGGAAAAAGAAATAAAATTAAAACCAACAGAAAAATACACTAAAAGTACAGGAATATATGTATCTCAAGCCCAAACAGGTGATAAAGCAACACAGATTATACAAATAGAAAAAGGAAGTAATGCAGAAAAAGATGGACTTCAAGCAAATGATGTTATAAAAACAATAAATGGAGTAGATGTAACAGGTGATGTACAAAAATTGGTAAACGAAATACAAAATACGACATCTGATAAAGCTAAAATAGAAGTAGAAAGAAATAATGAAATAATAGAATTAGAACTTACAATTGACTCGATTCCAACATATTATTTAGGAATTAATTTTAAAATGGCAGAAAATAATTTTACAAATAATTTATATTATGCCTTTTATAGAACAGGAGATTTTTTAGCATCAATTGCAGAAAATATAAAAATGTTGTTTACCGGAAATGTTGGATTAGATCAGATGACTGGGCCAATAGGAATATCTAATATGGTTTCACAAACTACTGGTTTTGCTGATTTTATGTATCTTTTAGCATTAGTATCAATTTCTTTAGGAATAACTAATCTATTACCAATACCGGCACTAGACGGTGGTAAACTACTTATTTTATTAATAGAAGCTATAAGAAGAAAACCTATGAAAGAAGAGTTAGAAATAGGAATACAATTAGTAGGATTTTTTATATTAATATCTTTATCAATTTTTATTTCATATAAAGATATATTAAGAATTTTTTAAAATAGTAAAAGAGGTAAGAAAATGAAAGAAAAAAAAGAACCGTTATTAACAGTAAAACCTAAATATAATGTTTTATATAATTTTTTGTATAAAAATGCTACAACATTTGTAATTATAGTTTTTATTTTAATTGTATTAATAGCACAAAATGAACTTATTGAGTATGGAGTAGCAATATTAGTTATTTATATACTTTATTTAATAGTTATTACTTTATATAACAAGAAAAAAGCAAGAGCTAGTGTATATAAATTTTATGAAGATAAATTAAAATATAATAAAAAAATAAAAGGTGATGATATGCAAGAAGTACCATATAAAGCAATAACTCAGATAAAATATGGTCAAACTTTTATACAATCAATTTTTAAATTAGGAACAATTATTTTATATACTAATAATGAAAAATTTTTAAAAAGATTAATAGTAATAAATGAAGTAAGAGATGTAAAATTCGTATATGAAAAAATATTAGAAATTTTAGGAGAAAAACAAAAAGAAAAATAATCATAGGAGAGACCAGTCTTGGAAGAATTAAAACAAATTAAAGAAGTTTTTAGTGATTATAAAAATAATAGTGAAATACAAGAGTGCTATATAAAAAAGATACAGATATACAAAAAGACAAATAAATTACTATTGGAATTAAATTCTAAAGAATTTGTTCAAATAAAAAATATGTGGGATTTCGAAAAATATTTAATGGAAAGATTTATGATAAAAGATATTGAAATGAAGTTTCACTATGGCGAAAATGCAAAAATTCCAACAGTAGAGCAAGAATGGAAAAACATAATTTGTTATATGGCACATAAACATCCTTTAATGAAACCCATTTTGTTAATGAAAAGTACAATCAATATTAAAGAAAATGTAATAAATGTACAAATGCATATAAGAGGCGCAGATTTCTTAAGAACAAGGAAAACTGATAAACAATTAGAAATTACAATTAAAAATTTATTAGAAAGAGAATATAAAGTAGAATTAGAAGAAAAAATTAGTCAACAAGAAATAGAACAAATAGAAGAAAATAATAGAAAACTTGAAGAACAATTAATTAGCCAGAGAATGGAAGAAATAAAAAGAATTGAAGAAGAAAAAGCAAATACTCAAACTATTCCAGGAGAACCAAATGCACCAGATTATTATGTACCACTACCATCAGATATGGATATTCCGCCAGAAGAATTAGGAGAAATGCCACCACCTCCAGTTGCAGAAAATACTAATATAGACTACATTATAGGAAAACCATCTAAAGCAAAAGAAAATCACGTAAAAATTAAAGATATTAATGCAAATTCTGGAAAAGTAACAATAGAAGGAAGAATTGCTGAATTAGATGCAAAAGATACTAAATCAGGAAAGAAAATGTATATATTAGATATATATGATGGAACAGGAATAATGACATGTAAGTCTTTTTCTACAATGGAAGAGGCTGATGGAATACTTGAAAAATTAGGAAAAGCAAAAGCTATAAAAATAATCGGAAAAGCTGGATTAGATGCATTTGCTGGAGATGTTACTATAATTGCAAATTCTATTATAGAAACAGATGCAGATGTACCAGAACTACCAGAAGAGGATGATAGCTCACCATTAATTTTAGGAAATTCATTAACAATAAATGAACCATTGGTAAAAATAAAAGATTTAGGTGTTGATGATAAAAAAGTTTCATTAGAAGGAGAAGTAATAAATACTGAAGATAGAGAATTAAAATCTGGAAGAGTATTATATAGTTTTGATTTATATGATGGTACAAGCACATTAACATGTAAGGCATTTCTTGATAAGAAAAATGCTAAAAAAATTATGGGAAGAGTAAAAAATGCAAAAGCAATAAAAATTGCTGGAACTGCACAAATGGATTCTTTCTCTCATGAACAAACTGTTATGGCATATACTATTTTAGAAATAGAACCACCTAAAAAAGAAATAAGAATGGATAACGCAGAAGAAAAAAGAGTAGAGCTTCATATGCATACAAAAATGAGCCAAATGGATGGTATGACTTCTGCAACAGATTTAATAAAAAGAGCTATGAAGTGGGGAATGAAATCTATAGCTATAACAGATCATGGAGTTGTACAAGCATTCCCAGAAGCACATAAATTATTAGGATTTGATAATCATGATATTAAAATAATTTATGGTGTTGAAGCATATTTAGCACCTGATAAAGTTTCACCAGTATCTTTTTCTAAAGGTCAGAGTATTGATACAACATATTGTGTATTAGACTTAGAAACAACAGGATTTTCATTTAGAACAGAAAAAATTACAGAAGTTGGTATTATGAAAGTAAAAAATGGGGAAGTAATAGACGAATTCTCTTGTTTTGTAAATCCAGAAAAGCCAATACCACAAAGAGTTGTAGAAGTTACAAATATAACTGACGATATGGTTAAAGATGCAGAAACAATAGATAAAGTTATGCCAAAAATCCTAGAATTTGTAGGAGATTCTGTATTAGTTGCACATAATGCAGATTTTGATATAGGATTTTTAAAATATAATGCAAATAAATTAGGATTAAGTTTAGATAATACATATTTAGATACTTTAAGACTTGCAAAAGACTTATTCCCAGATTATAAAAAATATAAACTAGGAAAAATTGCAGAAAATTTAGGCATAAAAGTTGAGGTAGCACATAGAGCATTAGATGATGTAGATACAACTGTAAAAGTATTAAATGTAATGCTTAATATGTTAAAAGAAAAAGGTTGTGAAACTCTAGATGATATAACTAAAAAGGTAGCAGGAGAAGCTGATTTTAAGAAATTACCTACATATCATGCAATAATTTTAGCAACAAATTATGTGGGACTTAAAAATCTATATAAATTAGTATCTATTTCACATTTGGATTATTTTTATAAAAAGCCAAGAATATTAAAATCAATATATAAAAAATATTCTGAAGGCTTAATATTAGGAAGTGCTTGTGAAGCAGGAGAATTATATCAAGCAATAGAAATGGGTAAAACTGATGAAGAAATAGAAGATATTGCAAAAGATTATGATTATCTAGAAATTCAACCTCTAGGAAATAATGATTTCTTAATTAGAAATGGAACAGTTCCAGATGAAGAAGGATTAAGAAATATTAATAGAAAGATTGTTGAAATAGGTGAAAAGCTTAATAAATTAGTAGTAGCAACTTGTGATGTTCACTTTATGGATCCATCAGATGAAATATATAGAAGAATGCTACAAGCAGGACAAGGTTATGATGATGCAGATCAGCAAGCACCACTATATTTAAGAACGACAGAAGAAATGCTTAAAGAATTTGAATATCTAGGAAAAGAAAAGGCTTATGAAGTTGTTGTAACAAATACTAATAAAGTGGCAGATATGTGTGATTGGATTAGCCCGATTTCACCAGAGAAATGTCCACCACATATACCAGGTTGTGAAACAACAATAAAAGAAATTGCTTATTCTAAAGCACATGAATTATACGGAGATCCACTTCCTGCTATAGTTGAAGAAAGACTTGATAAAGAGTTAACATCAATTATAAAAAATGGATTCTCAGTTATGTATATAATTGCACAAAAACTAGTTTGGAAGTCAAATGAAGATGGATATATAGTTGGATCAAGAGGTTCTGTTGGTTCATCATTTGTGGCAAATATGACAGGTATTACAGAAGTTAATTCACTTCCTCCACATTACAGATGTCCAAATTGTAAATATTCAGATTTTACAGATTATGGATTTGAAAACGGATTTGACCTTACAGATAAAGATTGTCCAAAATGTGGAACAAAACTTGTTAAAGACGGAATGGATATACCATTTGAAACATTCTTAGGATTTAATGGAGATAAAGAGCCTGATATAGATTTAAACTTCTCTGGAGAATATCAAGCAAAAGCACATAGATATACAGAAGTTATATTTGGAAAAGGTACTACTTTTAAAGCTGGAACTGTTGGTACTGTTGCAGATAAAACTGCATTTGGATATGTAAAAAAATATTATGAAGAAAGAAATATACCAGTTACAAATGCAGAAGTTGCAAGAATTTCGCAAGGTTGTACAGGAATAAAAAGAACAACAGGACAACATCCAGGAGGAATTATAGTTGTTCCAAAAGGAAGAGAGATTTATGAATTTACACCTGTTCAGCATCCAGCTGATGATCCAAATTCTGATATTATAACAACACATTTTGATTATCACTCAATAGATCAAAACCTATTAAAACTAGATATACTAGGTCATGATGATCCTACAATGATAAGAATGTTATTTGATATTACAGGTATAGATCCAACAAAAGTACCATTAGATGATAAAGAAACAATGTCTATATTCAGTTCTACAGATGCTTTAGGAGTAACACCTGAACAAATACATTCACAAGTAGGAAGTTATGGAATTCCAGAGTTTGGTACAAAATTTGTAAGACGGAATGTTAGTAGATACTAAACCAAAGAGATTTGATGAATTAATTCGTATATCTGGTTTATCACATGGTACAGATGTGTGGCTTGGAAATGCACAAACATTAATAGATGAAGGAACAGTTACATTATCACAAGCAATATGTTGTCGTGATGATATAATGATTTATTTGATAAAAAAAGGTTTACCACCAAATGATTCATTTAAAATAATGGAATCAGTTCGTAAAGGAAAAGTAGCAAAAGGAAAAGAACCTAAATGGGATCAATATAAAGAATTAATGAAAGAACATGATGTACCAGATTGGTATATAAAATCATGTGAAAAAATAAAATACATGTTCCCGAAAGCACATGCTGCAGCATATGTTACAAATGCATTTAGAATTGCATGGTTTAAAGTACATGAGCCTAAAGCATATTATACAGCATATTATACAATTAGAGCAGATGAGTTTGATAGTGATATAATGTGCCATGGTAAAGAAAAAGTATTAAACAAAATGAAAGAAATAGATTTAGCAGGGAATTCAGCATCAACAAAAGACAAGAACATGTATGCAATTCTCGAATTAGTTCTAGAAATGTATGAAAGAGGAATTAACTTCTTGCCAATTGATTTATATAAATCTCATAGTACAAAGTTTATTGCAGAAGAGGATGGAATAAGACCACCATTAAATAGTATTCCAGGGCTTGGAACTGTTGCAGCAGAAAGTATAGTTAAAGCAAGAGAAGAAGAACCATTTATGTGTGTAGATGACATTAGAATGAGAGCAAAGGCAGGAAGTTCTGTAATAGAATTATTAAGAAATGCAGGATGCTTAAAAGGAATGACAGAAAGCAACCAAATGAGTTTATTTGCTTAAATATAAGAACTGGCTTTGCCACATGTAAAGATTGCTTTGCAATCGCACGGATATAGGTAACTTCGGCCTTGTTGTACACGTAAAAAAAAAGATAAAGGGGAATAAAATGATTTTATTTATTACAATATGGGTATTGGTTGTAGGAACAATTTCTATAATAATGCTTTTTAAAACAGGTAATATAGAAAAATATGTGCCAATAGCTACAATAGTAATATATCTACCATTTACACTTATACCAATTGTTATTGCAAACATGATATATAAAGATATTGGTAGTTTAATATTAATGATAATAATATTAGTAGGCTATATTGGAATTAGAATAGGAACAGAAATATATAATAAATTAAAATCCAGAATATCAAAAGATAAAGGAATATATATAAGAGATATGGAGGTAGAATATAGTCCTGCAATTTTATCATATCTTCAAAATCAAAAAATAGAAAAAGAAAAAGATATAATGGCTTGTATATTAGATTTATGTGCAAAAAGATATTTAAATATTATAAAAGAAAAAGAGGATGTATATTCTATAGAAATTGGGACTAATACAGATATAAATAATCTTCCGCTAGATGAAAAATATCTATATGATAAAATAGTAAAAAAGAAAAAAATTAATTTTAGTAAATGGAAAAATATTATTTTAGAAGAATTTAACAAATATAAATTTTTAAAAAGTACAAAGATTATTTTATACGTAGTTTTCTTGATGTTGTATTTTATTATAATGATAGTATTGGCGATAATAAGTAATCTAAATTCTAATCTAAATTTAGATAGTGGTGTTAATTTTATGATGTTAATTTTTTTTACTGCAATGGAATTGGCTTTTTTAGAACCAATAATAAGAATTATATCAAAAGCATTAAGAAAGGGAGAATATACATCTGGAATATATACAAATGCAGGTTCAAAAGAAATGAAAAGATGGGATAAGTATAAAAAATTTTTGCAAGATTATACTTTAATAAAAGAAAGGAAAATAGATAGTGTAATAGTGTTAGAAAAACATATAGCATATGCCACGGTATTAAATGTTAATAAAGATTATACAAATGCTATGATAAATGATTTAAATGTGAACTATAATTTGAATTTAGATTATATAAAAAGTATTTTTAAAGATATAGGAGAGAATGATGTTAGATTATAAATTATTATTAGAAGCAATATTTACACCAAAAAACATTTTAATTTATTTGTTAGTAATTAATTTAATGGCTTTTTGTGCTATGTGGTGGGATAAAAGAAGAGCACAGCATGGTGAATGGAGAATTAGTGAAGCAGGTTTATTTACATTAGTTCTACTTGGTGGTGGTATTGGTGGAATAGCAGGAATGTATGTTTTTAGACATAAAACTAAAAAATTAAAATTCACTATTGGATTCCCAACAATTTTAATAACAGAAATTGTTTTGGCTATTTATTTTGTATTTATAAGATAATAATTATTGATTTTTTAGAAAAAATATGATATAAGTATGTAAATTTAATAAGTGTGATGAAAAAGAAAAAGTATTTATAAAGCTTAAAGAGAGTTAGTGGTTGGTGTGAACTAATAGCTAAAAAATATGGGGAGCTTTGGAGCACTATAAAATTAAGAGGATAATTATAAATTATCAATTAGGGTGGAACCGCGGAATATAACTTTCGTCCCTAGCTAATATGCTAGGTACGGAAGTTTTTTAGATAGGCATTACTAAAATATAGTCCATCAAACGAAATAAAAGATTTTGATGATGACTTAATTAAATAAAACCTTCTAGTACTTAGCAAATAAAGTATTAGGAGGTTTTTATTATGGTAGAATCAATGGAAAAAATTGTAGCATTATGCAAATCAAGAGGATATGTTTATCCAGGTTCAGAAATTTATGGAGGACTTGCAAATACATGGGATTATGGTCCTTTAGGAAATGAATTAAAAAACAATATTAAAGCTGCATGGAGAAAGAAATTTATCCAAGAACAACCAAATATTGTAGGATTAGATGCAGCAATATTAATGAATCCAGAAACATGGGTTGCTTCTGGACATGTTGGAGGATTTTCAGATCCATTAATTGATTGTAAAGAATGTAAAACAAGACATAGAGCAGATAAATTAATTGAAGAATGGGCACACGAACAAGGAAAAGATATGATTGCAGATGGTATGACAGATGATCAATTAATAAATTTTATTAATGAAAATAAGATACCTTGTCCAAATTGTGGTAAAACAAATTTTACAGATATACGTAAATTTAACTTAATGTTCAAAACATTCCAAGGTGTTACAGAAGATAAAACAGCAGAAATTTATTTAAGACCAGAAACAGCACAAGGAATATTTGTAGATTTTAAAAATGTATTAAGAACATCAAGAAAGAAGATGCCTATGGGAATTGCGCAAATAGGTAAAGCCTTTAGAAATGAAATAACACCAGGAAACTTTATATTTAGAACAAGAGAATTTGAACAAATGGAATTAGAATTTTTCTGTAAACCAGGAACAGATTTAGAATGGCATAAATATTGGAAAGATTATTGTGAAAACTGGCTATTAAGTCTAGGAATGAAAAAAGAAAATATACGTTTAAGAGATCATTCAAAAGAAGAATTAGTATTTTATAGTAAAGCAACAACAGATATAGAATTTGCTTTCCCATTTGGATGGGGAGAATTATGGGGAATTGCAGATAGAACTGATTATGATTTAACACAACACATGAACCATTCGAACCAAGATATGACATATTTAGATCAAGAAACAGGAGAAAAATATGTACCATATGTTATAGAGCCATCATTAGGAGCAGATAGAGTACTATTAGCATTCTTATGCAACGCATATGAAGAGGAAGAAATAGCAGAAGGAGATGTAAGAACAGTATTACATTTACATCCAGCTCTAGCTCCATATAAGGTAGCTGTTCTTCCACTATCTAAAAAATTATCTGAAAAAGCAACAGAAGTATATACAAAATTAGCAAAGAAATTTATGTGTGACTATGATGAAGCAGGAAGTATTGGTAAAAGATATAGAAGAGAAGATGAAATAGGAACACCATATTGTGTAACAATAGATTTTGATACATTAGAAGACAATGCAGTAACTATAAGAGATAGAGATACAATGGAACAAGTAAGAGTAAATATTGACGAATTAGAAAATTGGATTGCAGAAAAAATAGAATTTTAATTAATCAAATAAAATTAAAAAAAGACATTTATTAAACATTTAATGAATGTCTTTTACTTTTTTATACTTTATGATAAAATTTTGATAGATAATACCAAAGAGGTGCATATTATGGAAACAAGTTTAATAGTAAGAAAAGAGAGTAAATTTGAGAAAATAAGTAAATTACTTACACGAATATTTTTTAAACATGAATATTATCTAGAAGAGCAATTAGATGAATTGTTTAAAACAAAAAGAGTAAATGTTTCCAAGATAGTAATACCAACAGAAAAAACAATTAAAAAGGTTTACTAAAAAGCATAAAGTGATATAATGTTGATATAAAAGATTTGGTATTAATGAGATAATAAGATTCAAAAGATAAAGGAGAGAGATATATGGAAGAAGAAAATAAAAAATATGTATATCTATTTAAAGAGGGAAATGCACAAATGAAAGATATATTAGGTGGAAAAGGAGCTAATTTAGCAGAGATGACAAATTTAGGGCTACCTATTCCACAGGGATTTACAATATCAGCAGAATGTTGTAAAAAATATTATGAAGATGGAGAAAAAATATCAGATAATATATTAAAACAGATAGATGTTGCGTTATCTAAGTTGGAAGATATGACAGGTAAGAAACTTGGTGATATAAAGAAACCACTATTAGTTTCTGTTCGTTCTGGAGCTAGAGTTTCAATGCCAGGAATGATGGATACAATTTTAAATTTAGGTATAAATGATGAAACAGTTAAAACATTAGCAGTAAAGAATAGAAGATTTGCCTATGATAGTTATAGAAGATTTATTCAAATGTATAGTGATGTTGTTAAAGGAATACCAAATAGTATTTATGAGAGTGCAATAGACACTAAAAAAAGACAAAGAGGTTTGCATGAAGATACAGATATGGATGCAAATGATCTTGAAGATTTAGTAAAAGTTTTTAAAGGAATATATTACGATCAAACAGGAACTGCTTTTCCACAAGATGTTAAATCTTTATTATTGGAATGTATTGAAGCAGTATTTAAGTCATGGAATAATCAAAGAGCTATTACATATAGAAGATTAAATGATATACCAGGAGATTGGGGAACAGCAGTAAATGTTCAAATGATGGTATTTGGAAATATGGGAGATGATTGTGGTACAGGTGTTGCTTTTTCAAGAAATCCAGCAACTGGTGAAAATAAGATATATGGAGAATTTTTAATGAATGCACAAGGCGAAGATGTTGTTGCAGGAATTAGAACTCCTATGACAATAGATAAATTAGCAGAAATAAATAAAGATGCATATGATGAATTTGTAAGAAGTGCTAAAAAATTAGAGAATCATTATAAAGATATGCAAGACTTGGAATTCACAATAGAACATGGAAATTTATATATTTTACAAACAAGAAATGGAAAAAGAACTGCACAAGCAGCATTGCAAATAGCTGTAGATTTAGTAAAAGAAGGATTAATAGATGAAAGAGAGGCTGTTTTAAGAGTAGAGCCAAAACAATTAGAACAATTATTACATCCTAATTTTAGTAAAAATGCATTAAAAGAAGCTAGAGTAATAGCTCATGGATTAGCTGCTTCACCTGGTGCAGCTACTGGAAAAATAGTATTTAGTGCAGAAAAAGCAATGAAATTACATGAAGAAGGAGAAAAAGAATTAATATTAGTAAGATTAGAAACATCTCCAGAAGATATTGATGGAATGAATGTATGTAAAGGAATACTAACTGTTAGAGGTGGAATGACATCACATGCAGCAGTTGTTGCAAGAGGAATGGGAACATGTTGTGTTGCTGGATGTTCTGATATAATCGTAAATGAGGCAGAAAGATATTTTGAATTGCCAGATGGTTCAGAATATGTAGAAGGAGATTATATTTCTTTAGATGGTTCAACAGGTAATGTATACAACGGGAAACTAGAAACTGTTCCTGCAGAAGTTACTGGAAACTTTGCTGAGCTTATGAATTGGGCAGATCAATATAGAAAATTAAAAGTAAAAGCAAATGCTGATACTCCAAAAGATGCAACTCAAGCATATAATTTTGGAGCAGAAGGAATTGGCTTATGTAGAACAGAGCATATGTTTTTCGCCCCAGAAAGAATTAAAGCTATAAGAGAAATGATTCTTTCTGAAACAGTAGAACAAAGAAAAACAGCCCTAGAAAAATTATTACCAATGCAAAGAGCTGATTTTGAAGGATTATATAAAGCTATGAATGGATATACTGTAACAATAAGGTTATTAGATCCGCCATTACATGAGTTTTTACCTAAAAAAGCAGAGGAAATAACAGAGCTTTCTAAAGAGATGAATGTTAGTGAGGAAAAAATAAGAGAAGTTATTCAAAAACTACATGAATTTAATCCAATGATGGGACATAGAGGATGTAGATTAGATGTTACATATCCAGAAATTGCGGTAATGCAAACAACAGCAATTATTGAAGCTGCAATTAATGTTAATAAAGAGGGAATGAATGTAATTCCGGAAATTATGATTCCATTAATTGGTGAATATAAAGAGATGAAATATGTAAAATCAATTGTTACAGAGACAGCAGATAATATTATAAAAAATGCTGGATTAGAAATGAGATATCATGTAGGAACAATGATAGAAATACCAAGAGCAGCATTAACAGCAGATGAAATAGCAAAAGAAGCTGAATTTTTCTCATTTGGAACTAATGATCTTACACAAATGACATTTGGATTTAGTCGAGATGATGCAGGAAAATTCTTAAACGAATATTATTCTAAAAATATATATGATTTTGATCCATTTGCAACTATAGATAGGAAAGGTGTAGGAAAATTAATGAAAATTGCAGTAGAGCTTGGAAGAAAAACAAGACCAGATTTAAAAATAGGTATTTGTGGAGAACATGGAGGAAATCCTGCATCTGTAGAATTTTGTAACGAATTAGGTATAGATTATGTATCTTGTTCACCATATAGAGTTCCAATTGCGAAATTAGCTGCAGCACAAGCAGCAATTAATGCTAATGATAATAAATAGGTGAGTTCAAATGATAAAAGAAAATAACAATAAAATAGAAATTTATAAAGTAAAAGATACAAATGAGCTAAAAAAAGCATTAATGCTTTTTTTAGCTGTTCTTATATTATCAATAATAATGGTATTTTTACTATCAAATTTATTTCTTAAAATTTTTTGGTTAATATTATCGATTATTTCATTTTTTGCTTTAATAATAAGTGTTCGAATTTTCAAAAAAATGCCTGA
>CALYAJ010000010.1 GCA_944393485.1 uncultured Clostridia bacterium | reverse complement strand
TTTTTAGCACATCCATTTGAATATAAGTTTGAAAACACAATACAATTTATAGATGAAATAAGGAAAATAAGAGAATTAGACGGGATAGAATGTTATCATCCATCAGCAGAAGAGGATAATAGAATTAATATTTTACTTGATTATGCGCATAAGAATAATTTGTATATTAGTGGTGGAAGTGATTATCATGGAAAGCCAAAGCCAGATATAGAAATAGGCGAAGGAAAAGGAAGTTTACAAATTCCAAAAGAAATTGTAGAAAAATGGTATAAGGATTAATTATCGTTACTACATTCCCAATAAGGAGATAAAATGTTTAGATTAATAGGTAATATTTGTGTCTTAGGTGATAGTATTGTATATGGTGCTTGGGATGACGCAAAACATGGATATGTAAATAGATTAAAAGAGAAATATAACCAAAATCAAAATACAGAAAACATATATGGACTAGGAATTCCAGGAGAAACTACAGAAGGATTATTAAAAAGGATTGATTCAGAATTAAATCCTAGAGAACCAAGTGCCATTATTATTGCTGTAGGTTTAAATGATACAATTTATATAAAAAGTAAAAATAGAGAAAATGTTAGTTTAGAAGGCTTTATTGACAATATTAGTAAAATCATAGATGTTGCAAAAAAATATACTGATAATATTTTAGTTTTAGGATTAACGAAAGTTATAGAATCACTTACTACTCCAATTTTGTGGAATGATGATGAAATGTATTTTAATAACACAATTAAAAAATATGATAAAGCTCTTGAAGTATTTTGTAATAACAATAATATAGATTACATAAAAATGTTTGATTTATTAGAAGATGAAGATTTTTCAGATGATGGTATACATCCAAATGAAAAAGGTCATGAAAAAATATATGAAGTAATAAAAGAAAAAGGAGAAGGCATATATGAGTAATTTTATTAAAAAAATTGATAAAAAACCATCTTTTGAAAAAGAAAACTATTTTAAAGGATATAGTTTCTTAAAAGAAAATAGACAAATGGATTTAGATTATATAATAATGAATTATGGTCATGATTTTTATCAAATTGATGCTGTGTCAACACATATTTACTATATTTTAGACGGACAAGGAGAAGCCAATATAGCAGGAGAAAGATACACTCTAGAAACAGGATTAGTAGTTGAAATTCCAAAAGATACAGAATGGGCATTTAAAGGTAATTTAAAAATGTTGGAGATTTCAATTCCAAAATTCAATCCAGAAACTTGTAAGTATACCAAAAAGAATGACTTATAGGAGTTTTATATGAAAGAATTAGAGTTGATAAAAATTTTATGGGATTATATGCAGATAGATAGCAAATTGCAAAAAGCTGATTGTATAATTGTTCTAGGATGTAAAAATATTGAATTAGTAGATGTTGCAGTAGATTTATTTAATAAAAAATATTCTGATAAAATAATATTTTGTGGTGGCTATGGAAAAATAACTAAAGAACTTTGGAATGAAACAGAAGCAGAAAAATTTGCTAATTTGGCAATAGAAAAAGGAGTCCCAAAACAAGCAATATGCATAGAAAATAAATCTACAAATACAGGAGATAATTTTAGATTTGCAAAAAAACTAATACAAGATAAAAAGTTAGATGTAAAAACTTGCATAATTGTATGTAATCCATATGATGTAAAAAGAATTTATGCAACATTTAAAAAAATAATACCAGAATTTGAAGGTTATTTTGCAACAACAAAAATATCATGTGAGGAATATTATAAAACATATTCAAAAGAATGGATTAATGTACTTGTAGGAGATGTTCAGAGAATGAAACTATATCCAAAGTTTGGATGGCAAATAGAAGTTGAAATGCCTGACAATGTTTGGAAAGCATTTGAAGAATTAGTAAAACTAGGATACAATAAGTATGTATTAAAATAAATAGGGATTAAAGGACTGCCCTTAAAATTCCTATCTGTATTAAAATATAATTTTATAAAGGAGGAAAAAATGGAAAATTATTTTATTATTCATGGTTCATTTAGTACACCATATTCAAATTGGATAGGCTGGTTATTTGATTTTATATCAACAGAAGAAAAAGAGGTATGGGCACCACAATTTCCAATTGGTGTTGGAAGACAAAATTATGAAAATTGGAGCAAATTATTAAAATATTATGCTGATTTAGGATTAATAACTGAAGATACAACAATAATAGGACATAGTATTGCACCAGTATTTATATCAAAATTTTTAATAGAAAATAAAATAAAAGTTAAAAAAATAATTTCAGTATGTGGATTTAATAATTATTTAGGAATAGACAAAGATTATGATGCAGTAAATGAATCAATGTATTTAGATAATTTAAAAGATGTTAAAAATTATGCAAAAGAAATAATATGTTTCTATTCTAATAATGATCCATATGTAAAATATGAAGCAGAAAAAGATTTTGCTGATAAAATAGCAACAGAGCAAGTTTTATTACCAAATGCAGGACATGTTAATACAGAGAGTGGGTATGATACATTTGAGGAAATAGTAGCTTATTTATAGGAGGAACTAAATAAAATATGTTTAATATAGCACATGTTACAATTAGTGTAACTAATATAGAAAAAACTTTAGAATTTTACAAACAATTTGGGTTTAAAGAATTTAAAGCTTGGGATGCAGAAGATAATAGTTTAAAAATTAGAATATTAAAATTAAATGATATGTTATTAGAGATTTTTTGCTACAAAAATTATTCTAATCTACCTGATACAGCTACTTCTACAGCAACTGATTTACCTGTACTTGGAACAAAACATTTTGCATTAGGTGTTACAAATATAGAAAAAGCAAAAAATTGGGTAATTAATAATAAATTAGCAGATGAAATAGTTATTAATGTTGGTAGATTAGGAAAGCCATATTTTTTTATTAAAGATCCAGATGGAATATTAGTAGAAATAATAGAAAATGAAATACCAAAAGCTACAATTGATGGTGAAGAAAAAGAAAAATTAAGAAACATAATAAAAAATGCTGATTTTACAGGATTTTACTCTAAAAATAAATTTCATTCTATGGAACATATTGCAAAAGTTATTACATTTTCATATTTATTAGGAAAATCGGAAAATTTAGATGAAGAAGAAATGAAATTATTATTAATAGCTTCTGCTTTTCACGATTGTGGTAGAAATGGAAATGATGGAGAAAATGAACATGCCGAAGCTGGGGCAAAACTTGCAGGTACATATTTTAAAGAAAATGCGGACAATTCATTTTATATAAAACAAGAAGAAATTCCAATAGTACAAGTTATAATTCATTATCACGAACACAAAGAAAAAGAACATGGAAAATTAGATGTAAATGAAATGACTAAATTAATAAAAAAATATGGAGCATCAGAAAATAAATTAAATCAAATAGAAAGATTGTGTATGCTTTTAAAAGATGCTGACGCATTAGATAGAGAAAGATTTGCAACAGCAGGAAAGCTTGATCCTATATATTTAAGAAGTAAATCAGCTAAAGATGAAAAAATTTTACAATATGCAAAAGAAATAAATCAGATATTTGCCAAGGAAATATTAAAAAAAGTTTATGGAATAGATAGTATAAATGAAAACATAGATAGTGTTAAACTATTAGAAGAAATGAAATTAAAAAAAGTTGAGATTCTTGGCGAAGAAAGAAGTTTAAGATTAGAAGAGATTTTAGATATATTATTTTAAGGAGTAAAATATGAAAATTTTTTTAATAAGACATAGTGAATCAATAGATGACATAGAAGATTGCTATGGAGGTATAGCAGATTTTGATTTATCTCAAAATGGTATAAAAAAAGTGGAAGAATATGACATACAAAATTTTGGTATAGAGAAAATTTATGCTAGTCCATATAAAAGAGCATATCAAACTGCTGAAATTTTAAATAAAAAAATAAATGTAGATATAGAAATTATAGATAATATTAGAGAATGTAATTCATATGGAATATTATCTGGTGTAAATAAAGAAAAAGCAAAAATTATATTTAGCTATGTTTTTAATATGCCAGAATATAAAAATACAGGATATTATTTAGGAACATCTTTTTTAGGTGGAGAAGATATAAAAGAGTTTGATAAACGTGTTGAAAATGGAATAAATGAAATCATTGAAAAAAGTAAAGGTTTAAATACAATTGCTATAGTTACACATGGAGGAGTTTATAGAAGTATTTATAAAAATATATTTAAGGAAAATAAAAAAATAGAAGGAATGGAAGATTTAGCAACAACAGAATTAGAATATAGTGATGGCAAATTTACTATTTTAAATAAAAAAGGATTGATATTTGGAGATAATATTAATAATTAATTATGAATATGTTAGAGACATCAATTGTAATATATTATACGGGTGATATTTTTGTTTAATCATACATAGTAAGAAGTTTTTTGATATACTATTCCAAAATATTTACTTTTAAATTATCTGGTGATAAAATACTATACTACAGAAGAAGCTGATATATTCTGTAAAATAATTTTTATAGAGGAGGATAGTTACGCATAATAATTTCAGCAGATTATAAGAAAGGGAGAGTAAATATATGTCAAGAAGACGGAAAAGGAAAAGTCAAAATCTTGCATGGGTTGTAGAAGTTCTAATAATTCTTCTGCTATTAATTATACTGGTAATACCAATTTCAGTTGAAAACAAAAATATTGAAATTGGAGTAGGTGAAAAATTTGAGAATACCTCAAAAGTTACTTATCTGGGAATTGACATTTCAGATAAAGTAAAAATTATTGGAGAGGTAAATACAGATGTACCAGGAGAGTATGAAATTACATACAAATGGGAGGGGAAGAAAACCAAACAAATAGTAAATGTCAAAGATAAAATTGCTCCAGAAATTCATTTGAATGAGGGAAATGTTATCTATTTAAAAAACTTTGAAAATCTGGAAAATAAAGATCCAGGTGTAATTGTAACAGACAATTATGATATGGATTTAAGAGCAAAAAGAGATATAAATAAAATCTCTGATACTGAATACGAATTTGTTTATACAGCAACAGATTCTTCAGGAAATACGACTATAGAGAAGCGTAGGATGATTTTGGCAACAGGTGATGTTTATCTTACATTTGATGATGGTCCATCTGATATAACAAATGAAGTTTTGGATGTTCTTAAAGAAAATAATGTAAAAGCAACATTTTTCATTACAAATTATTCTGAAAAGGATAAACCAATAATTCAAAGAATTATAGAAGAAGGGCATACATTGGGAATTCATGGAATGTCACATGATTATGCTGAAATCTATTCTTCAATTGATGTACTGATGGAAAATTTTAATGATTTATATGATAAGCTATTAAGTGATTTTGGATATGATACAAAATTTATTCGGTTTCCCGGAGGTTCATCAAACACGGTTAGTAGCCAATACTGTGATGGTATTATGACAGAGGCAACAGAAAAAGTGATACAGGAAGGTTATGTTTATTATGACTGGAATGTTGATGTTGATGATGCCGGTAGTGCAAGGACATCTGAAAAGATTTATGAAAATTTTGTAGATGGTATTGCACCAAATCGAGAAAATATAGTACTCTTACACGACGGCTACGGACATAAACAAACATTAGAAGCACTGCAACAAATTATCAACTATGCAAAGGAAGAAAGCTATCAATTTTCTGCAATTTCAGATGATACTATTCCTGTGCAACATGGCGTAAATAACTAGTTACAATAATAAATTGTACAAAAGTTAAAAGAGTATTTTAAGGAGGATTAAAAAAATGAAAGATTTAATGCAAAAAATTTATGAGTATATTGGTGAGGATGTATACAAAATTGAGGAAGAGATAAATTATGTTGAAGATAAGGTCTTACCTCTTTATGACACCAATATTGGAGGACATGGAAGAGACCACATTTTAACTGTAATTCTTAGATCTTTTGAAATAAAGAAAGAATTTAATTTGCAACTTAAAGACAAATTAATTCTGATAATTGCAGCTTATCATGATATTGGATATAAAAAAGATCCAGACAATCATGAGCAGGTTTCAAGCGAAATGTTCTTGGAAGATAAAGAAATTCAGAAATTTCTTGAAACAGATGAAATTAAAATTGTTGCGGAAGCAATCGTTGACCACAGAGCAAGCCTTGAATATGAGGCAAGAAGTGAATATGGTAAATTAGTTTCATCCGCAGATAGAGAAACTTCTGTAGAGAATATGCTAAAGCGTTCATTTTTGTATCAAGCAGATAAACACGCTGCTGAAAATCCAACGATTGAGCAAGTAATTGAATTTTCTTTTAAGAAACTTACAAAGAAATTTGGAAAAGACGGATATGCAAAAATGTATTTTCCAGATAAGAAGTATACAAGTTATTTAAAAGAAATGCAGGAATTGCTTGAAAATAAGGAAAAATTCATTGCAAGAGAAATGAAATTTGCTCCTTTATTAAACAAATAAAATTAAATATTCTTTTAAACTTGAAAATGTGTAGTCTTATTAAGACTATACATTTTTCTATTATAGAAATTAATTTCACACAAAATTGCTATGCAATTTTGGCGAGAGAACAAATACGGGGCATGCAAGTTATTTAAAAGAACATAGAACTATAGGCATGCCCCTTTTGTTTTTGTTGTTAAAAATAATTGATATTTAAACTGTTATGATATATACTAAAACCACAAAAGGAGATAAATATATGTTTAATAAGATTATTAAATCAAATGAATTTGTAATAGAAAATGCAAAATATATAAAGATAAATAACGATGAAATAAAAAAATTCGCAGAAAATGTAAAACAAGTTAATATACAAAACTGGTTATTTAATGTACCATTCAATTTATTAGATGAAAGTATTGATACAATTATAGAATTCTTACTTTATTTTGAAGCGATTGATTTTTCGTTTTGGGGAAATCCAAAATGGGAAATACAAACAGAAAAAGGAAAACAAGATGGCTCAATTGCTTTAATGTATGCAATGTTAAAATATATAAAAGAAAATAAGAATTTTGATAATATAACTAAAGAAAAATTTGGAGAATATTTAAAAGGAAATATAGAAATTCCACTTTTTAAGGAAAGATATAATATACTAAAAAACATTAATAATGTAGTAAAAGAAAAAATGAATGGAAGTTTTTATAAAGCAATATATAACTTAAAAACTGATGAAGAATTGTTTGATTTTATAATAAATAATTTCAAAGATTTTGAAGATACAAGAACTTATAAAGGAAAAACAATATATTTTTACAAACTTGCACAATTATTAACTTCTGATATTTTACATATGAGAGAAAAAAAGGAAGATATAAAAGTAGATTATTCTCATCTTGTAGGATGTAGTGATTATAAAATACCTCAAGGATTACGAGCTTTGAATTTGGTAAGTTATAATGAAGAACTTGCAAATTTAGTAGATAATAAAATAGAAATAAAACAAAATTCAGAATATGAAGTTGAAATACGCGCAACAGTTGTTTATGTAATAAATAAAATTAAGGAATTACTAGATAACAAAATAAAGGCAATAGATTTAAATGATTATATATGGCTTATGTCAAAAAATAAAAATTTACCAAAGAAACCATATCATTTAACAAGAAATACAAATTATTAGTGATAGGGATTTTAGAGCGGTCCTAAAATTCCTATTAAAAATGTTAACAAGGAAGTAAATTTTATGAAAGTATTATCATTAATGGAACCATGGGGAAGTTTAATTAAAGAAAAAATAAAGTATATTGAAACTAGAAGTTGGAAAACAAATTATAGAGGAGAATTATATATTCATACAAGTTTAAAGAAAATTCCTAAAAAAGATGAAAGAATACAAAATTTGGTTAATCTATTACAGGATAAAGATATTAAATATGGATATATAATTGCAAAATGTAATTTAGTAGATTGCGTATACATGGATGAAGATTTTGTAAATAAAATAAAAAATGAAAATCCAATAGAATTTATGTGTGGAGAATATGCAGTTGGTAGATATGCTTGGATTTTAAAAGATATAGAAATGATTAAACCAATAGAAGCTAAAGGTCATTTGGGATTATGGGAATATCCTAAAATTTAAAATGGGACAAAATAGAAATGGTCATATTTCCAGATAAGGAGGAGAGAATGGAAGTATTATTTGCAACAAATAATCCAGCTAAAATTAAAATATATGCTGATAAACTTAAAGAAAATGGAATTGAACTAAAAACTCTTGCAAATTTAAAAATAAGTGATGAGGTAGAAGAAAGTGGAAATAATTCAATAGAAAATGCTATTATAAAGGCTAAAGGATATTATAAAAAAGCTAAAATTCCAACAATAGGAATGGATAATTGCCTTTATATAGAAGGAATAAATGAGGAAGACCAACCAGGAACACATGTAAGAAGAGTTCATGGAAAAAGGCTTTCAGATAAAGAAATGATAGATTACTATACTGGATTAGTAAAAAAATATGGAAGAAATTTAAAAGCTAAATGGGTGTATGGTATGGCTATCTTTGATGGAAATGAAACTAAAACATATACATGGTCAAAAGGAGAATTTTATTTTGTAGAAAAGCCTTCACCAATTTTAAATGAAGGTTATCCATTGGATTCTATTAGTGTAATGGCAGAAGATGGAAAATATTTTGTGGATTTATCAAGAGAAGAGAAAGATGCATATAACAATAAATCTTCTAAAGATGATGATGTAGTAAAGTTTATTTTAAATAGCTTAAAAGAATTTGAACAATAAGAACGATAATAGGAGGAAAAATGAAAATTCCATTTGAACTAGAAGAAAAAATTGCGAGAGAAATCCAAAATGTTAAATTGTCAGATTTAAAAGAGGTAGCACAAACATTAAGTAATAGATATATGAATGAAAAAAGAAAAGGCCAAAGCTTGATAAACAAAAAGCTTGAAGTATTAGCATATTCTATTATAAGAATGCCTGCTACTTTTTGTGCAATTGATAAAGCTATAGAAGAAACATTAAAAAAATACAATCCAACAATAGAAACAGCTTTAGATATAGGTTCTGGAACCGGAGCAGGAGAATGGGCAATATTAAACAATATAGATATTAGTAAAATTACATGTATTGAAAGAGAAGATGAAATGTCATCTTTGGCACAAAAACTATTAGAAGAACATAAAAATATAAACTGGAAAAATCAAGATATTGTTAAAAATAAAATAAATGAAAAAGCTGATTTAGTAATAGTTTCTTATATGATAAATGAATTGCAAGATGAAGTAAAAGAAGATGTAATAAAAAATATTTTGGAATCATTTAATAAAATTGTTATATTTATTGAGCCAGGAACTCCTGATGGATTTAGCAATATTAGGAAAATACAAAAATTAGCAATAAATAATAATTTAAATATATTAGCACCTTGTACTAGTCAAAATGAATGTAAATTACCTAAAGATGATTGGTGTCATTCGATTGTTAGAGTGGAAAGAAATAAAATACATAAATTTGTGAAAGATGCTGATGTACCATATGAAGATGAAAAATTCTCATATATTGCAATTTCAAAAGAAAAGATAGATAATAGTGGTGGTAGAATATTAAGACATCCTAATATTTCTAGTGGTTTTATAAAGGTAAAATTATGTAATAATGGAATTATAGAAGAGAAAACTTTTACAAAAAAAGATAAAGATAATTTCAAAAAAATAAAAAAATTAAAATGTGGAGATTTAATATGATTAATTTAGAATTATATAAAATATTTATTATTGTAGCCAAAGAGAAAAATATAACTAAGGCAAGTGAAAAATTAAATATTTCACAACCAGCTGTGACTAAACATATAAAAAATTTAGAAGATCAACTAGGAATAACTTTATTTAAAAGAAATAAATATGGTATGGAATTAACAGAAAAAGGAAAAGGATTATATGATGAAATTGTTAATCCAATAAATACTATTTTAAATGCAGAAAGAAAATTTACAAGTAGTCGAAATATAAATTTAGGTTCACATGTTACAATGTTAAGTAGAATGTTTGGAAAATGTATTGCTGAATATTATAATATTAATCCTAATAGTCAAATAGAAGTAACAAATGAAACATTTAACGATATGCTAGAAATGTTAGAAAGACAAAAATTGGATATAGTACTTTCCAAAAAAGTAGATGAGAAAATATATAATACAAATAAGATACAATTCATAAAATTAGGTTTACTTCATGATGTTTTTGTTATTAATGCAAACTCAAGGTACAAGAATAAAACATTTACTAAAAAGGAACTTGCAAAAGAAAAGATATATACGCCTAAAAGAACTTCAATTACTACAATAAATTTGATGAAAGAGCTAGAGCTTACAGATGGTATGGATAATATAAAAAATATTACTTATACAACTATGCTAGGAATATTAAAAAACGAAGATAGCATTGGTATAATAACCAAAGAATATATACAAGATGAGTTAAAAGAAAATAAACTTGCATTATTAAAAACTGATTTTGAACTTGAACCTATGGAATTTGGAATATATATAAATATTGATAATAAATTTAAAGAATTAAAAGATTTAATAAAAGTAATGAAAAAAGAATTTATGCAGGTATAACAAAAAGTTATATCTGCATTACTTTTTTGTATTTTACATAAATTATAGCTAAAGCTATAATTGTATATGTAACAAGCAAATGTTTTCAGAATATAGGAGGAAATACATGAAAACAGAGAAATTTGAAGCAATTTTAAGTGCAGAGACTGTGACACTTAAAGAATTATTGAACAAACCGGAATTATTGGAGGGCAAAGAGGGATTTTGGTTTTTAAATTCTGGTGCATTCCCAAATCCTGCTGGACCGGTTTTACGGAAGATGAGATTGGATGAAAACAGAAGATGGATTATCTCAGATATTGACACTGGGGATGATTACGAGGAGTTTCAGGGCAGCAGACCTTATAAAGATGGTGAGCTTTTTATGTATTCCCATTTGGCGTGGATGCTTGCAGGAGATTCAATCGAAGGTCATCTGTATTAATCAAAAGAGCGGAGTATGATGACTCCGCTCTTTTGCATGCTTGATTTTTTAGTGATATAATCATTTTATATTTTAATTATGAGGAGATAAATTATGGGAAAAATATTAAAAGTAAGAGAAGTAGGAGATCCTGTACTTAATAAGATATCAGAAGAAATTGATATAACAAATATTAATGATGATGTAATAGATATTATAGAAGATTTAAAGTCAACTCTTGAAGATGGAAACGGCTTAGGAATAGCTGCACCACAAATAGGAATTAATAAAAGAATTATTGTTGTTGGTGCTAAAATTGAAGACATAAATTATAAAGATGCAGAAGAAATACCACAAACTGCTATGATAAATCCAAAATGGGAAAAAATATCAGATGAAACAGATATACAATTTGAAGGATGTTTAAGTGTACCGGTAATACGCGGAAAAGTTGAAAGATTTAAAGATATTAAATTAGAATACTATAATGAACAAGGTAAAAAAATAGAAAAAGAAATTCATGGATTTTTTGCAAGACTAATTCAACACGAATGTGATCATTTGGATGGTTTTACTTTATTAAATAAAGTTACAGATAAAGATGGATTTGCTACAAAAGATAATGTAAAGAAATATAATTTATAAAGATTTAAAATATTTTGTAAATTACCAGAAAAATTAATTTTTTGACTTTTTATACAAATATGATATAATGTACACGCTACTAAAGTATTATGATAACCAACACACAAGTTCAAATGTCAATTGACAAGGAGGAATGCAAGATGAAAAATAATACAAACAATTATGTGTGTGCTGTTTGTGGCAGGCGGGAGATAAAACTCTGGCGGCCTTATATGGGAACAGTTCCGTTAATCTGTGCTACTTGTGCAGAAAAACGGCAATCTCTACGTGTATATAGGGAAACAGTTTCACTGAATGATGTAGAGGGGAATACTATTGGAAAAACTAATATCAACTTTCCATTACCAAAATGGAAAGTAAATGAAGATGGAGCAATTCCTTCACCTGTAAGACCTCATTACGAGGAATCAAGGCCTATGACCAAAAGACTTCTAGTTAATCTTTCAGATGTGGCAAGGGAATATTCGTCTGGAGCTATGGATATGATACCAGCTATTCCTGATGAAAATGGATTTTTCTGGGGAATTACTTCAGCTCCCAAAGATTCTGTTGAATGGTGGAAGAATTTACCGACAAGATAAGAGTTGGTAATAGTAACAACAAACGTCTAATCTAAAAAGATTAGGCGTTTGTTGTTATATATGAAACTCTGAGTTTTCATCACCAGATTAATCCTTCAATTAGATACTTACAATTTAGTATGTAAATTAGACAAAGGAAACATAAAATGCTATAATGCTAATAGTATTATAACAAGTGAAGGGAGAATATAATTATGCTGAAAAATTTTCCAACAAAAAATGGAGTCATTTTATACTCTGAAAAGAAAGGAGCAATTGAAGCAGTTCGGGAAAATAGTGAGATTATAGTAAATAAACTCTCTGAAATTGACTTTCAAGACAAGCTTTTTGAGACCAAAAAAGATGTTAATGATCAGATTAACAAAATAACTGATATGTTAATTAAGAGAATGTGTATAATGTATATAATTTTAGCTATTATTCTCGGAGTAACTTTAGGATTTTATGGGATTTTACTAAGTCTATTGTTTTTATTAATTATTTTAGGTCTTCATTTGTATGTTTAAAGTAAATCAAATTGCGAGTTTGAAATCCTATTTAAAAATGTCTTTAGTTTTAATTATAATTTCAATTTTGGCAAGTTTCGCAAGCTTAAACTTGTACACATCAATTATTTTAAATTTATTAATACCATTTTTTATAATATTTTTAACTACGTCTAAAATAGCAACATCAAATTATTTTATATATGGATATGAATATATAATGTTACAAAGTTATCCAATTACAATTAGCGAAATACCTTTAAGAGTACTAGCTGTAATATTTGCATTATTTGTAGGTTATGTATATATGAAAATATATAACAGAAATAAAAAATTTGATTCAAAATTATTATGTGATGGAAATTTAATAATTTATAATATCAAAAATTTCAGAAAAGAATTTAATATAAAAGCATCCAGAACAAGATTTGCAGTAAGAGTATCACTCATATTATGGATTACTTGTTTTATTATGGACATGGTACCAGACAGAAATATTAGAAGTTACTGGTTACCACTTATTACATATAGTTGTTTAGAATTAGATTATCAAAAACAACAAAATAAATTAATGGCACAAATAGGTGGAACTACAATAGGAATTGGAGTTTTTACATTAATATTTAATTGGATACCTACAAATGCACTATTAATATTCATGGTTGTTGCTTTTACAGCGTTGTTTACAATAGAAAATCAGTATTTAAAAAAGGCTATTGGTACAATTCTTGGAATGAGTTTTGTTATACAAAGCTTTGGTGAAGTAGGTGCAATAATATTAAGATATGCTTATGTTTTAGGTGCTATATTAATTATAGCAATTTTTGAATGGTTTAGAAAATGTATAAGAAAAATAGAAAGTTACATCGAAGTATAGAAATGAAACATTGCAAAATGAGATTCATTAAGTTTAAATATAATGATGAAGATAAATTAGAAGAATAAGAAAGGCATTTCGCCAAGCAAATCTTTGTAGTAATTGCGAAATATATGCCACTCTTAAAAATTTTTAATTTTGTTAGAGAGGGCTATATGCATAGCATATGCCACTCGCTTTGCTCGGGCAAACATAGGTAGCCTAACCTTGTTGTACATATAAAAAAGAAAATAATTTTAAGAAAATGTCATTGAAAAGGTTATTATAGTTGCTTCAAAATTATTTTCAGGATTAGCTATTAAAGATACTTGGAATAATAAAGAAAAAATAGAATTAAAGATTAATCATAAAAAATTCAGATTAAAAGACAATAAATTTACATAAAATAGACAAAAAATAACAAATATGTTAAAATAAACTATAGTGAAAATGAAATAATTCTGGACTATATGTTCATTATACAAGGAGGAAATATGAAACTAAGAATAGAAAATTTAATTGATATTTTTCCAAATGATAGATTTGCTGTAGAAATATTTGACACAATAAGTATTGGAACTGATAGCTTATCAGATATTGCAAGTGTTGAGTATAATACAGCTTTCTTATCGAGGAAACAATTTTTAGATTTTTATGATAAACACAAAGATAAAATTGATTTAAATAAATATTTGGCCTATATGGCTTATCTAATAAATGGTACAGCTAATTTAGCAAAAGGCTCTCCTTTACTTACTAATAATGAGCAAATTTCAATGATTAAAGAAAGTTTAGAAAAAATAAGTGATATTGTAAGAAAAAATCCAAATGTAAGAATATATTTGTTAGATAATGTTGATGGAAGAATGGAAATAGAAGATTTCGAATCATATGATATTTTTGGTAGAGAAAGAGATAAAGAATTACCACAAAAATTAAAAAAATATGAAAAACAAATAGAAGATGATAAATTCTTAACTGAACTTACAAGTTTAATTTTAGTGGAAGATTTAAAAAAATTTATGCCGACAGATTTAGTAAAAATGATAAATAAAAAAGGTGAGCAGAATGCATATTTAAAATATTTTATTGGCAAAAGTGATGAAGAAATAGACGAATATATTAAAGAGCATAGAGTAGAACTAGAACAATTTTCATTTCATAATGTAAGCGAAGATATTTTAAAATATAGAAATAGAATTGACATAGAGCAATTCATGTTGATTGCTGCTTATAGATCTAAAGAATTTGTAAATCGTTTTACGAGTGTAGAAAGTAGAAATCAAAAATCTGATAGTGTAAAAACAATAGCAGAGGTTTATAATTTAATGGTAGATGTATCTAATATACTAGGACAAACCTCTAAAATAAAAATTAAAGGTAAAATAGCAGATGCTACAACACCTGATAGAAGATTAAAATATATTCCATATTCTGCAAGAGATTTATCAAAAGATGTGAAAACACTTGCTAAGAAAATAAAACCAAATAAATTTACTTTAAAAGAGGATCCTCTAGCAAATGTAGAAGAAAGGGATATAACTTTAAAAGGTTTGTTTGAAAAGGTAAAAACAGATGAAGAAATTATTACATCAAAAGAAAAAGAACAATTAAAAAAGGCTGAACCTTTAAGAGAATATAGAATTAACTTTAGATCACCAGAATATAGAGAAAGTCTTTTAAAATCATCAGATAAACCGCCAATAGTATATAGAGGAACAAAAGGAAAAGCATTTGAAGGCTATGCGGTATATATTTATCAAGATTTGAAACTTTCTGTATTAGAATGCTTTTATAAAAGGAATCGAGAAGGTGCGGAAAGATATTCATATGGAGATGCATCATCAGTAGTAGTTCCAATAGAAATGTTAGAAAAAGTATTAAAAAGTAAAACGAAATTAGAAAATATTCCATTGCAAAAAGAATACAGTGCTCCAAAACCTATAAACGAAGGCGAAAGAGTCATATATACTACTAATTTGCAAAATATAAAAAGAAAAAAATATATAAGAAAAGAGGAACATAGAAGACCAGTAAGAATACCGCATAAGAAAAATTGGGATGAAATAATGCAAGGAATAGTTAAAGGAAAAATAAATCCTTTTGAAGCAGTTATTGTAAAAAGAGTTAGCAGGAAAAAAGATAGATTAGAAGGAATAAAAACTACTAAAAATATTAATAATAGCACTTTTAGAAGCACAGATGATGAACAATAATTAAGCCACCATTTAAATCTTGAGTTTTACAGATATGTATGGATATGAAATCAAAGATTTCGACCTCAAATTAATTACGTATGGTGGGCTATAATTTGGTAAAAACAATAAAATTTAAAAAATCCGCGGGTAAATTTCGTGGATTTTTAAATTTTATATAATAAAAAATAATATATTCTTGTATAAAAAAATAAAATATGGTATAACTATTTAGCGACTTTTTGGAGGGATAAAAAATGACAAATTTATTAATAAAATTATTTATTAAAGATAAAGATGTAAATAATCCAGAAACTAGAGGAAAATATGGAATACTTTCAAGTGCAACAGGAATAATTGTTAATATATTATTATCTATTGTAAAAATGATTATAGGTGTAATTGCTGGATCTATTTCAATTATTTCAGACGCTTTGAATAATATTACAGATGTAGGTTCTTCTGTAGTAACAATGATAGGATTTAAAGTGTCACAAAAAAAGATAGACAAAGATCATCCATGGGGACACGGAAGAATGGAATATATTACAGCATTTATAGTTGATATAATTATCTTGATGGTAGGATTTGAACTTTTGAAAAGTTCTATAGATAAAATAATTCATCCAGAGCTTCCAACAGTAAGTAGTGTTACAATAGTAATATTAGTTCTTGCAGTTCTTACAAAATTATGGTTATTTTTATTTTATAAAAAAATAGCTAAAATAATAGATTCGAATGCTATAAAAGGAAATGCATATGATAGTATCTCAGATTCTATATCTACATTAGTCGTTTTATTATCAGCATTAGTAGCTGTAGTATTTGGAATATCTATAGATGGTTATGCAAGTTTAATAGTTTCTGCATTTATTTTATTTACAGGATATAAAGCAATAAAAGAAACTGTAGATTTATTATTAGGAATGAAGCCAGATCCAGAATTTATTAAAGAGATAGAAGAAGAATCTAAAAAATATGATATGATTTCTGGAATACATGATATTATGGTTCATGATTATGGTCCAGGAAGAAAAATAGTTTCTTTTCATGCAGAAGTTCCAGCTAATGGAGATATTTGTAAAGTACATGATATTATAGATCAAATGGAACAAGATTTATATAATAAATTTAATTGTATTACAACAATACATATGGATCCAATAGTAGTAGATAATGAAGAAATAAATGGAATGAGAGAGTTTACTGAAAAAGTAGTAAAAGAATTAAATCCAGAATTTTCTATTCATGATTTTAGAATGACAGATGGAGGACAAAGGATTAATCTAATTTTTGATTTAGTTGTTCCAAGAGATAAAGAATATAATTCAGAAGAAATAAGAAAAACAATTCAAAGTAAAATACATGAAAAAGATAATAAATATTATGCAGTAATAAAAGTAGAAACATCGTATGTATAAAAAATAAACCTTGAGGCAAATTAAGCTTCAAGGTTTATTTTTTGTTTACAAAGCAATTCGTCCATATTACGAAAAACTTTTATCATAGTAAATCTGCTAAATTATTTGCTATATCAGAAAGTTTTAAAATTAGTTCATCACTATTTTCTATTTCTAATATTTGTGCAATATTTGGTTCAACTTTATTAACATTTACATCCCAAAGGACTCTACTTTTTAATATTGATATATCATTATTACCTGATTCTGAAAGAGCTTCCATCAAGATAAAGATTTTAGAAATAGATTCACAGATTAATCTATCTTTGGCATCTTGCATTTCTAGTTCTTGCTTTTTATCTTCAGAAGCAAAGAAATATAAAATTGAATCATATAGACATAAAATGTTATAACCAAAAGTTGTGCTACAAAATAGCAAATTTAGCTCAGCTAGTTTTGTCTTTAATTTAATCCGTAAATTATTCATAGGACCTCCTTAAATAGTGCTTATTCAACAGTATTTCACTGAAATTTTAACAAATTTATCAAAAAAAGTCAAAATAAAACTAGGCTTCACAAAATGTTCACATATTTTTAAGTTTTTTTTAAGTATAACTTTTTATAATTATATCGAAAAGTTTAATAGGAGGTAAGAGATGAAAAAGGAATTATTAACATTAGTAATAGGAATTTTAATAGGAGCTATAATAGCTACCGGAATTTTTTTAGTATTACAAAACAATTCTTCTGATAATGGAAAAATGGGAGGAAGAGATTCTCAAGGACAAATGGGAGAGCCACCAGATGGAAACATGATTCCTGGAGGAAGAGGAATGAATAATGAAGATATGCAAACAAATACAACAGAATCATAAATTTAGGAGGAAAAAATGAAAAAGTTTAAAAAAGTACTGTTAGTAATAGTACTAATAATAATATTTTCAACTATAACTTTTTTTATTGGTAGAAAAATAGGATTAAATACAAATACATCATCTACGAGTACAGTTGTAACAGAAGAAATTGTTTCAAAACATACAATTAAAAAGGAATTAACTGCTTCTGGAGAAATTGATACAGCTAAAACTGAACAACTTGAATTAAATACAAATAGATATTTTGAAATGTTATGTGTAGAAGAAGATGATACAGTAGAAGAAGGAGAAAATATATTAGAATATACAAATGGAACATATTTAGTTGCACCATATGATTGTGTAATTTCTAGTACATCAGTACCAGAAGCAGAAGAAAAATGTACATCTAGTAATTATGTAGAAATCAAAAGTTTAGAGGATTTACAAACTACATTATCTATAAGTGAAAATGAAATTCAAGAAGTAGAGGAAGGTCAAGAAGTAGAAATTATTTTATCAGCAGATGAAAGTAAAACATATACAGGGACTATAACTAAATTAGATTCTGTTGGAACATATTCAAATGGAGGAACAACTTTTTCTGCAGTAGTATCATTTACAAATGACGGAAATGCAAAAATAGGAATGACTGTTTCTAGTACTATAATATTAGAAGAAGCAGATGATGTAGTTGCAGTACCAATAAATGCTGTTACTACAAGGGATGATAAAAATTATGTAACTATAATAAATAATGGTAATACAGAAGAAGTAGAAGTTGAACTTGGTATTGCAGATGATGAATATGTACAAATAACATCTGGAGTAGAGGAAAATGATATTATACAAATTACTACAACAACTACACAAAGTGAAATTAGAAATTCAGCTGAAGAAGAAAATAGCAGAGGAAATAGAGAACAAAGTGGTTCAGAAATGCCAGAAAGAGGAATGGGCGGAGAAATGCCAGATATGAGCGGAGCTTCTATGCCTCAAGACATGCCAAGAGGAGGAATGTCAGAATGATAACTTTAAAAAATATAACTAAAACATTCAAAATGGGTGAAGAAACTATTAAAGCATTGGATAATATTAATTTCTCGGTAGAAAAAGGAGAATTTGTATCTATAATAGGACCATCTGGCTCAGGCAAATCTACTTTAATGAATATTTTAGGATTACTAGATGTGCCAGATAGTGGAAAATATATTTTAGAAGATATAGAAGTAAATAATGCAAGCGAGTCAAAATTAGCAGATTTAAGAAATAATAAAATTGGTTTTATTTTTCAGAATTTTAATTTACTTACAAAATTAAAGGCTTTTGAAAATATACAAGTACCTTTAATATATAAAGGATATAAAAATGAGTATTAAAAAAAAATAGTATATGTCTTATTAGAATAAATTCGTTTAAAAGGGAGAGAAGAACATTTACCTACACAATTATCAGGTGGTCAACAACAAAGAGTTGCAATAGCTAGAGCACTTGCATGTAATCCAGAACTTATTTTAGCTGATGAACCTACTGGTGCATTAGATTCTAAAACCAGTATTGAAATAATGAATAGATTAGAAGAATTAAATAAAGAAGGTCAGACAATTATTTTGATAACTCATGATGAAAAAGTAGCAAAAAGAGCAAAAAGAATTGTAAAAATAGCAGATGGAAAATTATATAAGGAGGCTAAAAGTGACTAAATTTTTAAACATACTAAAAGTATCAATAAAAAATATTAATGGAAACAAGTTAAGAACTATTCTAACGATGCTAGGTTTAATTATAGGTATAGCCTCTGTAATAATTTTAGTAGGAATAGGTTCAGGAACAAGTAGCCAGGTTACATCACAGGTACAATCACTCGGAGCAGATGTCTTAACATTAAATATTAGTTCTACAGATACTAGTTTGGATTATGATCAGATTGATGAAATAAAAAATTTACAAAATATAGAATCTGCTGCACCATATAAAACTGTTAGTTCAACTGTAACAAGAGGCGATAATTCTTCTGGAAGAGCAAGTATAATTGCAACAACTAATGAATATATGGATGTTATGAATTTAACAATTAGTGATGGAAGATTATTATCAACAATAGATATTGATAATAATAGTAAAGTTTGTTTACTTGGAAGTGATATTGCAGAAACATTATTTGAAGATGATACAGCAGTGGGTAATAAAATAAAAATCGATGGCGACAATTATACTGTAATAGGAGTTTTAACAGCTACAGGAAGTTCTATGGGAAATGATGTAGATGAAATGGTAATAATACCATTTACAACTGCAAAATATTTAGGAGCAGATACAACAGTAAGTAGTATGTATATAAAAGTAAACGATGAAAATCAAATTGAAAATGCTACTACAAGTATAGAAAATTATATTTCTACAACATTAGGATTAACTACAGATGATTTTTCAGTTAGTTCACAAGATTCTATGTTAAGTACAATGGATGAAGTAAATAATTCATTATCTGTAATGTTAGGAGGAATAGCAAGCATTTCATTGATAGTTGCAGGAATTGGTGTAATGAATGTTATGTTAGTTTCTGTAACAGAAAGAACAAAAGAAATAGGTATAAGAAAAGCATTAGGTGCTAAAAGAAGTGATATATTGGTTCAATTTTTGATAGAAGCATTATTATTATGTGTTATTGGTGGAATTATAGGTATTATTTTAGGTATTAGTGTTGGAAATCTTTTAGGACAAATGGGATATGATTTTACTGCAGAGACATGGATTACATTAATTGCATTTTTCTCCAGTGTAATAATCGGTTTAGTATTTGGTATTTTCCCAGCATATAAAGCGTCTAAATTAAATCCAATAGATGCTTTGCATACAGAGTAATAGGAGGGTTTTATGAAAAATATAAAAATAATTAGTGGTATATTGATTATAATATTATTTTTTGGAATAACATTTGTATATGCAAATGATGGTGAAAAGGATATTATCTATGCAAAAAATTCTGAAGTAAGTGTTGGAGAAAATATAGAATTAGTATTAAATATAGAAAAAATAGAATATACGAATTTTTTAGTAACTATTTCATCAAATTTAGATATGACACAAATAGAAGAATCTGAAGATATAAACATAGAAAAAAGTTCAGAGAATATTCAAATAAATATAGATAAAGAAACTACTAATTTAAAAGATTTAACTTTATCATATAATATTCCAGATACTTTTGCGAAGGTGATATCATTACTTTTGAAGCTATAATACAAAATAATGAAGATGTAAATGAAGAAATTAATTCAAAAATAGAAATAAAAGTTGTAAATAAAGATGAAGAAAAATTAGAAGAAGATAATGAAGAAGTAAATAAAATAGATGAAAAACAAGAGAATAAAGATGAAAATAAAGATATTTTAGAAACAAATAATACTGATAAAACAATGAATAATAATTCAAATAAAAGTATGGCGCAAATGGATCAATCTCAAGAATTTCAGAGCTCAAGTATGAAAACAGCATCAGCAAGTTTTTCGAACGGCTCAAATAAGAATATAGAAACAGTAACATATAATGGATCAAGCAATAATTATTTATCAAATTTATATGTAGAAGGATATGACTTTACAGAAAGTTTTAATAAAGAGAATGAAACATATTTTATAACTGTAGCAAATGATGTATAAGACCTAACTGCAAAAGCAACTGCAGAAAATGAAAATGCAACAGTAAAAATATATGGAACTGAAAATCTAAAAGTAGGTACAAATAAAATTTTAATAACTGTAACTGCGGAAGATGGAAGTGTTAGAAATTACAGAATATATGTTACAAGACAAGAAGGAGAATAAAGTGAATAAAGGAAATAAGATAAAAATAATTATAATTGTTTTATTAGTAATTATTTTAATAATAATGTTATTTAAATATAGTAGTGGAACACAAGTAAATAATAATTTCTCTAGGGAAGGACTTAGCAATCAAAATAGTATTTCAAACGAAAATGCCACTATAATTTCCACAAAAGCTCAAATACAATCAGCATTAACAGAAGATATTTCTTTACATGCTACATACTATTTAGAAGAGATATATGTAACAGAAAATGAAACAATAGCTAAAGGTGATAAAATATTAAAATATACTAATGGTAACTATTTGACAGCTCCATATGATTGTGTTATTAATGAGTTAAATATTCCAGAGCTTGAAGGTCAATGTAAAAACGACAATTATATAAATATTTCTTCAACAAATAGATTATTAGTAACTGTTAATGCAAGTGAAGATATTATAGATCAAATTAATATTGGAATGCCTGCTACAATATCAATTACATCTACAGAAGAAGAAATAACGGGTAATATAACTAATATAAGTAGTACTGCAAGTAATGGAAATTTTACTATATCAGTAGAATTTGAAAATACATCAAATATAAAAATAGGAATGTCTGCTACGGTAAAAATATAAAATTAGTAGGTGAAATAATGAAAATTCTAATTATAGAAGATGATAAAATATTATCAGAAACAATAAAGCAAGTTATTCAAGATGAATATGAAGTAAGCCAAGAATATGATGGCGAAAGTGGGCTATTTTCTGCTAAATTAAATATTTATGATTTAATTATTTTAGATTTAATGCTACCAGAGATGAATGGTTATGAAGTATTAAATAAACTTAGAAGCTATAAAATATTTACGCCTGTTTTGATTTTAACTGCAAGAGATGATATTAATGACAAAGTTAAAGGTTTAAAAATAGGAGCTGATGACTATTTAGTTAAACCATTTGAAAGTGAAGAATTATTGGCAAGAATTGATGCAATAATCAGAAGGACAAATGGAAATTATACATTAAACAATCTGAAATTTAAAAATTTAGAAATGAATTTAAATAGTAGAAATGTAACAATAAATGGTGAAGAAATTATTTTGCAGGGAAAACAATTTGAAATATTAGAATATTTAATTAATTATAAGAACAAAATCATAACCAAAGAGCAAATATTTGATAAAATATGGGGCTTTAATTCTGAAACAACTACAAATGTTGTAGAAGTATATACTAGTGGGTTAAGAAGAATTTTAAAGAAATATGATTATGATAAATACTTAAAAACAATTCGTGGTGTTGGATATATGTTAGTGGATTAGGAGAAATAGTATGGAACAAGAAAAAAATATAAAAAAGAATTTATTAAAAAACACATTTATAAATTTTCTAATATTTACAATTATACTATTGCTTTTTGACATTATAATATATAACCAAGTAACCACTTCATTATTAAAAGATGTAGATGAACAATTAAAAAATTCAGAAAAAATATTTTCAGATGGACTTAGACAAGAAGAAAGAGAACCTAGAGAAGATAGACAAATTGATAGGAGAGAAGATGAAGTAAGTCCAAGAATCATAAATATTGTAAGGGATGAAAATGGAAAAATACAAGATACTGCAAGACTTGGAAACTTAGCAGACTTTTCTGATGATATAAAATTCGACAGTAGTAATTTGAATAATATATATAACTTAAAAATTAATGGAATTTATAATTATAGAGCAATTAATATAAAAATTGATGCAGATGGAACAACAATGTATATGCAAATATTAATGAATATAGATGCTGAAACTAATACAATGGATAATATTGCAAATATTCTTATTTTAGCTACAGTTATTTTAATTTTAATTTCTATAGTTGTAAGTTATATTTTATCTAAAAGGAATATTAAACCTATAATTGAAATGTATAACAAACAAACAGAATTTGTACAAAATGCTTCACATGAACTAAGGACACCACTTACTATTATTCAAGCAAAACAAGAATTATTACTAAAAAATCCTAATGAAAAAATAATAGATAGATCTGAAGACATAAATTTAACTTTAAAAGAAACTAGAAGACTTACAAAAATGATAAAAGAATTAATGGATTTAGCAAGAGCAGATGAAGGAATTTATAAAATAGAAAAAGAAGATATTAATATAGATAATTTAATTAATGATGTAATATCTCCATATAAAGATTTAGCGAATCTTCAAAATAAACAATTTAATTTAGACTTAAATTACAAAAAAACTATTAAAGGAAATAGGAATAAACTAACAGAGTTACTGATTATTATTTTGTATAATGCTATAAAATATACAGCTGAAAACGATAAAATAGAAATAAAGACATCTGTAAAAGATAGAAAATGCTTAATTGAAATAGTAGACACAGGAATAGGTGTTGACGAAAAAGATATAAATTATATTTTTGATAGATTTTACAGAGCAGATAAAGCTCGCTCTAAAGAAACTGGAGGAACAGGACAGGGATTATCTATTGCTCAGACTATTGTAAAAATGCATGATGGAACAATAAAGGCTATAAAAACTGAGCCAAAAGGTTTAACAATACAAATAAAAATTTAAATATTCATATACAAATTGACATAATTATGATATAATTTGTCGAAGCAACTTGTAAACTAAGGCAAAATAATAATTTAAGCCAATTCAAAAAACTCAAAAGGAGGAGTTTCGATGAGAAATCGGACTAGTATTAGGAACAAGGTATCGCTGCCAGTAATTATACTGGTATTCGTAATTTCTTTGATTGCCCTAGTAGATAATGTTATAAAGGGCGACAAGATTTACGAATTAAAGGATGACAAAGCAACTGAATTTGCTCTGCAAATTCAGAAAGCCGGAGAGTTGTTACCGCCTGATAACAAAGAGTATGTGAAAACATACCAGTTGTCAAGGGATGAAGACGATTCTTTGGTTTTGACAATAACAGATATTGATAACAATATCTCTATTTGCAAGCTAGATCCTACCACATATGCGGTTCTAGATTTGCATGCTGATGGAAGTAATCCTAAAGCATTAAGAACGCTAATAAACATTTGTTGTATTCTCAGTGGTGGAATGCTTATTTCAATGCTTATTAGTTTTATCAAGGAAAAAACGGCAAGGATATAAAACTTGCCGTTTTTTTGATTAAGACAACCAAACGAAATAGCATATTCCGATGGTTGTTTAATTGTCTTTAGTTAAGTAACAACTACAGATAGCTTTATTAAAACTTTTATAAGAGTGATTCTTCTCTTTACTTGCGATACTACATCTTTTTTGGAATTGTATCCAAGATAAAGAAATTTAAAAATTATTTTCTTGCACCATTCTAAGTTTTCACATTTTTTATTAACTAGAGAAATTAATTCATCAAGTTCTCTTCTTAGTTTTTTTTCTGATAGAAAACGTGGATTTTGCATTAAAAAATCTATAACTTTAGATCCATTATTAAAATCTTGTACACAAGGTACCATTTGTACTAAATAAGTATTTTCATTTAATATTAGAAATGGAAAATTTGAACAAGCTATAGGTCTTACTTCATATATTCTGCACATATTTTTCTTATTTAAAAAAACACAAGTTAAAAATTTATCATTTTTAGACTTTATTACGATTTGACTTAAAATAGTAGAATTTTCTAAAGTTATTGTATACTTCTCTAAAAAATCTTTGCAAGAAATATTTAAAAAATTACTTATCCGTATTATATCCATTGGATATAATACAATATCTCCTCTTAAACGGCAACATTTACCGCAATTATTACATTTAAAGCTAACCTTTGTTACATTTATACGGTCTACCATATAAAAATAATCCTTTTGCTAAATTTGATTATATTTAGCCCTTTCTTTGTTACTGTAATATGACTACTATTATATCATTATATTTTTATATTACAATTGTTTTTTTGCAATATAAATGACATATATCCAATGATTCAACTTAAATTAATACTTGCAAATACAATTAAATACAAGAATATTAATAATTTATTTACTAATTAATGGAAATATGTTATAATAATTATGTTAACAATATGAATGGCTATTATAATCAAAATAGCATTTTACAGAATAAGGAGGAACAAAGAATGAGAGTATATGCAAATCCAGATTATCCGGGAATGAAACTGATTGATGGAGTGGAACGGATAGAGTTCAAGTGCAAAAGATGTGGTGACTGTTGCCGAAATCGAGGAGATATTACATTATTTCCGCAGGACATTCCAAGAATTGCAAAATTTTTAGGAATGAAAAGCGGAGATGAATTCTTGAAGGAGTATGCAAATAAATTATGTCCTTCGGACAGGCCATCCTTTTACAGATATGTTATAAAAGATAAAGGAGATAGTGCCTGTACTTGCATTTTTCTTGATGAAAATCAAAAATGCAGAATTCATGAAGTAAAGCCACCGGCATGTTTCATGTATCCATTTGTACCTATTGGAAGTGAATTATATGGCGAGTGCAAAATTCAAGCAAACCATTGCGTATATAATTCAAAACTTGGAACCGGTTTGGCATTTAACGAATATCTTAAAGAAATTCCTATATATGAAGAGGAATTTGAAATCAGAAAACGGTTTAACCATTTAATGACAAGCTTAATGCTTAAACCGTATTCAAAGTTTTATCAGGCAATGTATTCAGCAATTTCTAGAGCATTGTTTGATGGCTATGAAATATCTGATGGAAAAAATGAGGTAGAAGAACGTCTGGAACAGGCAGAACACTGGGCATCATATATTTAAAAGTTTGGGAGCCAATGCTATGCAAAGGCTCCCACCTCCAATTTTATATCAAAGTAATGAAAGAACGAGAAAAAACGAGATAAAACGAGAAAAACTATAAAAAATAAGAAATATTTAAGGCCAAAATAAAAAGAAAACAAAAGTAAACTAAATGAGTTATTATCAGAATTTGGAATAATTAACCAAACCATTTATAATATATACCAGTGGTGCATTATTCTAGTCATACAAACTTTACGAGGGTGGGGCTAAAAATCCACTAAAGAGCACATCGTTGAAGTTTCTTAGTATTGCGCGAAATGCCAGTTTTGTGTGGTACTAGGGAGTAAAGAAATTAGGGTATTATATAATGGCATATATAAAACTCCCTGATTTCGTGGAGGCTTAAGTAATTTACTTAAGTAAAACCTATGGTGAGTGCCAAGACACAAAATACATAGTGTAGCTTGTCTTGAGTGAATATATTGGGATTAATACAAAATGAATAAATTTGTTTGGCCAAATAAATTTGTTTAATATTATGAAATTATATTTGCAAAAGAGACTAGTAAAGAGAATTTGTATGTTAAGGAAAACTTCTAGAATGTTTGTTTCTATAAAGAAACAAGGAAGCCAAAGGATTAAGGTACAGATTTAAGTGGTGATCTGGTGTCTATTGAAATATATAGATGTTCCTCTTAAACGGAAACGACTCTAGCAGTAATGCTAAGCGAGGAATAGAGAAATTCAACCAGACCTAAACTGTAAAATTTACTTTGGTTTTTACCATTAAAAACAATTATAATAAGGCAGAATTTTCTGCCTTACTTTTGTTAAGAAGAAAGGAAAATGAAAAAGAAAATGAAAGAACAAAAAGACAAAAAGGACAAAAAAGATAACTCGGAATTTAAATGGTTTATAAAAGTATTTATAATGACTTTTATACTATCAATGCTATTTTCATACATATCAGCAAATGGTGTATCAAATTTTAGTTTATTACCAGCTATATTAATTTTAGTATTAGTTATATTAGTAGGTATATTTTTTGATATTGTTGGTGTTGCTGTAACAGTTGCAAATGAACATGAATTTCATGCAAAAGCTACAAAAAAAGTAAAAGGTTCTAAAGCATCAATTCAATTAATAAGAAATGCACCAAAAGTTGCAAATATTTGTGCAGACGTAATTGGTGATATTTGTGGTGTACTAAGTGGTGCCATAAGTGCTTTAATTGCAGTAAAAATAACTGATCAATTTGGAATAAGATTTGATATACAATTCATAATAAGTGCTCTAGTATCAGCATTAACAGTTGGTGGTAAAGCTTTAGGTAAAGGTGTTGCAAATAAAAATGCAACGAAAATAGTACATAGTGTAGGTATTGTTTTAAATAAATTAAAATTAAATAAATAGTTATTAAGAGGTAAATTTATTTACCTCTTTTTTTCTTATATAAAAATGTGATATGCTAATACAAAGGAGGTAAATATGAAAATTTTACATTTAGCAGATTTGCATTTAGGAAAAATATTACAAGAACAATCTTTAATAGAAGACCAAGAATATATGTTAAAAGAAATTATAGAAATAATAAAAAATGAAAATGTAGAAATTGTATTAATATCAGGAGATGTATATGATAGAAGTGTACCTCCTGCAGAAGCGGTAAATTTATTAGATAACTTTTTAAAAATACTTATAAAAGAATTAAAAATAAAAGTGTTTATAATTTCAGGAAATCATGATTCAAAAGATAGACTTGGTTTTGGAAGTAAGATTTTTGAGGATGAAGGACTTTATATAGAAAGTAAATATAATGGTAATTTAAGAAAAGTTGAATTAGAAGATAGTTATGGAAAAATAAATATATATATGTTGCCATTTGTAAAACCAATAGAAGTAAAGGATTTTTTCGAAGATGATTTAGAAAATAATTATAATACTGCAATACATAAGATAATCGAAAAAGAAAAAATAAACAAAGATGAAAGAAATATAATTATGGTACATCAATTTGTAACAGCAGGAACAATTGAGCCAGAAAGAACAGAATCAGAAATTTTATCATTAGGCGGAATAGAAAATGTAGATGTGTCCAATTTTGATGATTTTGATTATGTAGCAATAGGACATGTTCATAGACCTCAACAAATAGGAAGAAAAGAAGCAAGATATGCAGGAACAATGCTTAAATACTCTTTTTCTGAAATTAATCATAATAAATCTGTACCAGTTATAGATTTTAAAGAAAAAGGAAATATAGAAATCAATTTAAAAGAACTTATACCACTAAGAGATATGAGAGAAATAAAAGGTCCTATAGAAGAATTATTAAAAAAAGAAAATTATGAATTAGGTAATGTTAATGATTATATTAAAGCAGTAATTACAAATGAAGAAACGATATATGATGCAATAGGGCAAATTAGAAGAATATATCCAAATACTTTAAAAATAGAAATAAGAAATAGTAAGACTATTAATGGAGGACAAGAACAAGACTTAAATTTACAAAAAGTAAAAAGAAAAAGTGAACTAGAATTATTTGAAGATTTTTACAAATCTCAAAATAATGTTGATTTAGATGAAAAACAAAAAGAAATTATAAAAGATATAATTTCGGAGGTGAAAGATGAAACCGATTAATTTAACAATTAGTGCATTTGGACCTTATAAAGATAAAGTTACAATAGATTTTACAAAATTAGGTGAAAATGGAATATTTTTAATAACAGGAGATACAGGGGCAGGCAAAACTAGTATTTTTGATGCCATATCTTATGCTATATTTGGTGAAGTAAGTGGTTCTAATAGACCAATTCAATCAATAAGAAGTGACTTCTCAGATTTAGAAACAGATACTTTTGTTGAATTAGAATTTATACATAAAAATAAAAGGTATAAGATTTTAAGAAATCCATCATATGAAAAGCCAAAGAAAAAAGGTGAAGGATTTACTAAAAAATCTGCAGATGCATCATTAGAATATGATGATGTTGTAATTTCTGGAATTAAAAATGTTGATACAAAAATAGAAGAAATTTTAGGAATAAATGCGAAACAATTTAAACAAATTGCAATGCTTGCACAAGGCGAATTTTTAAAGATTTTATTTGCTGAAAGTAAAGATAGAACAGAAATTTTTAGAAAAATTTTTGATACAAATATATATAATTTAATAGCTAGAAAGTTAAAAGAAAGATTAAAAAACAATGAAGAAAGATTAAACTCATTAAAAAATAGTTTTGTAACAAATACAGCAAATATAATTTTAGAAGATGAAAATAAAATAGAAATTCCAGCAAAAGAATTAAATGAATTAGATATTCAAACTGTTTTAGAAACTTTAGAAATTGAATTAGAAAAAAATAAAACTGAAAATAAACAAATAGAGAAAATTATAAAATCATTAGATACTGAAACAAAAAAAGAAGAGGAAAAAATTAAAAAACAAGAAGAAATTAATACTAAAATAGATAATTTTAATTTGCTAAAAAAAGAAAAAGAAGAATTAAAGAATAAAGAAAAAGAAATTGAAGATTTAAAAATAAAAGTAGATAAAAATCAAAAAATAAAAGAAGCAATTAAACCTAAAGAAGAAAATTTACAAACTCAAAAAACAATTATAAAAAATACTGAAAATGAATTATTAACTTTAAATAAGAATATTTTAGATGGGCAAGAGCAAGAAAAAGAGCATGAAATTAAACTAGAAAAAGTAAATAAGATAGGTGAAATATATAAGGAATACAATAATTGCATTGAAATCAAAAAAGAATTATTAGACAAAGCAAATAAACTTAGGAAAATAGAAGATTCTAAAAATGAAAAAGATAAGAAATCAAAAGAATACATTAAATTAGAAAATGAATTTAAAGTAATGAATAATGATTATTTAGAAAAAGAGGATGAATTTTTTAAAGAGCAAGCAGGAATAATTGCAGAAAAATTAGAAGAAAATAAGCCATGTCCTGTTTGCGGAAGTCTAGAACATCCTAACATTGCTAAGAAAAGTACAAGTGTTCTTACAAAAGAAGAACTAGATGTTTTAAAAGAGAATTTGGAAAATAAACAAAAAGAAAAACAGTTAAAACAAGAAGAATGTGTAAAAATAAATACATCATTAAATACTTTAATTGAAGAAATGTCAGAAAATCAAGCAGAATTTAATTTAGATAAGGAAAAAGAACAAGTTAAGGAATCATTTAATAATAATAAAATACAAATAGATAATTATATTAAAGATTTACAAGAAAATTATAAAATAATAACAAATAAATCTATAGATTTAAATAATTTTGATTTTGATAAATTTAAAGATGAAATTGTAGAAAATATTAATAAAGAGAAAAATGAATTAGTAAAAAATAAGGCTTTAGGACAAGAAAAGGAAAAACAATTAATAGAATATAAAAAGAAATTACAAGAATTAGAAAAAGAATATAATAATGCTATTTTAAGTCTAGGATTTAATTCAGAAGAGGAATATAAGCAAATAGTATTATCAGAAAATAAACTTAATGAAATTAATAAAATTATAGAAAAATATAATACTGATATTACTGTAAACAAAACCAAAATAGAAGAATTAGAAAAAGAAATTGATAAAAAAGAAAAAATAGATATTAGTGATAAAAAAGAAAGTTTAAATCAAAAGAAAATTAAACTAGAAGAGCAAAGAAAGTTAGAGATTAAAGTAAAAGGCAAATTAGATAATAATTCTAGAATATATAAATTATTGGTTACAAATAGTAAAGAATTAAAAGAAAAAATAAAAGATGTTAATACATATGATGACTTAAGCAGAACAGCTAATGGAACATTATTTGGTAAAAAAAGAATAGAATTTGAACAATATGTTCAAGGTGCTTATTTTGATATGGTAATTGTAGAAGCTAATAAAAGATTAGCTAAAATGACAGAAAATAGATATGAATTAGTAAGAAAAGAAGAGCCAGAAAAACTTTCTGATAAAGTAGGATTAGATTTAGAAGTAAAAGATAGTTATAATGGCAAAAAAAGAGATGTAAAATCTTTATCTGGTGGAGAAGCTTTTAAAGCAGCATTATCTTTAGCATTAGGTCTATCTGATGTAATCCAAAGTTATTCAGGAGGAGTTGTAGTAGATACATTATTTATTGATGAAGGATTTGGTTCACTAGATACTGAATCAAGAGAACAGGCAATAAATACATTAAGTTTATTAATAGATAATAATAAATTAATTGGAATAATAAGCCATGTTACAGAATTAAAAGAAAGAATAGATAAAAAAATTATAGTAACAAAAACTAATGATGGAAGCCAAATAAAAATAGAAGTATAGGGATTTTGACGGTCCGATAGGAATTTGGGTAGGGATTTGGGGACGGTCCTAAAATCCCTATTATAAAAATTAAAAAGGAGAAAAATATGAGATTTGCGATATTAAGCGATATACATGGTAATATATATGCTTTAAAAGAAGCTTTTAAGAAAATTGAAGATATTAGTATTGACCAAATTATTTTATGTGGTGACTATATAACAGATGTACCAAGAGCAAATGAAGTAATAGATTTTTTAAGAGAAATTAAGAATAAATTTCCAACATATATTATAAAAGGAAATAGAGAAGAAAAAGTGCTAAGTTATGAAAATAAGCAAAAAGAAATTATGATAAATGATCAAAATATTTTTTACACATATAAGAGTTTAACAAATGAAAATTTAGAATTTATAAAAACATTACCCGATTCACATGTAATAGAAAATGATAATATTCCTAAAATATTTGTAAGTCATGTTAGAAATTATAGTGATGGACTTGATTGTAAATATAAAATTTTTGGTCACTCTCATAGACAACATATATTTTCAAGAGATGGAATTAAATATATAAATCCTGGTTCAATAGGTTTACCTACAGATGGAGATCCTAGACTAAAGTTTTGTATATTAACAATAGAAGACGATTTAGAAACAATAGAAATGTTTTCAATAAAATATGATTATGAAAAAGCAATGAAAGATTTGGAAAATGCGGAGATTTCAAAAAATGGAATAAAATGGGGCTTAGCTGTAAAGAAATTAATAGAAACAGGGATTGATTATCCAAGAATGTATTTAGATGAAGTTGTAAAAATTGCAAAAGAGTATGGAATAGAAACTGCAAGAGATAAGTTACCAATAGATATATGGAATGAAGCTAGAAGAAGTCTTAAAATTAATTGAAAAGCCGCATATTATGTTAATAATAAAAATTAACTGAAATTACTTGACATAAAACAACTAAAAGAGTATAATAATCAAGATATGCAAATATCTTTAATTCCTTTTTACAGGTAGGTATGGCTTAATGCTTACCTGATAACATATAGTAACTAATAATTATTGTCACATGAAAAGGAGTAAAAAGCAATGAGTAACAAAGCAAAAAGCAGAACACAGTTGGAAAACATCGGAATCGGCAAACTTATGGAGGAGCTTAAAAAGCGGAATCCTGATGCCGAATTTGAAATTGTTGATGGTAACGCCATCAAGATTTCGGGAATCGAACCTGAAGATGTTAAATGCCCAGAAGGCTATTATCCTAGTGAAAGAGGATATATCACAAACCAAGGCAATACGCTTTCCGGTTCATATGAAGCGTTTGTTATTGTTTGATCATTGCAAAACAGCATTGCTGTACCTCGCGAAAGCGAGGTTTCTTTTTGTATAATAGAAAAGTTCTCCGAACCTTCTCTATTATACAAATAAATTTCACACAAAATGGCAAAGCAATTTTGTCGAGCGAACAAAGACGGGCATGTAAGTTGTTTAAAAGGGCATAAAACTTTAATCATGTCCCTTTTGTTCCAAAAATATTGTATGATAAATAATAAGACACAATATTTTCAATACTTACAGGAGAAATGTGAAAGTTCTGTAAATTTTAGCACTCTTGTATTGACATTGCTAAAAAGTGATATATAATATATTTGTAAAAAGTTAAAAGACTTTTACATATGTGCTACCTAAGCTAAAAAAGGTGTCAACACATAAAATTAAATTATAAAAAAAGGAGACGATTATTATGATGATGATACCAAGAAGAAATGATTTTGATTTATTTGATGACATGTTTAGTGATCCATTTTTTACAGGAACAGAAAACAAAGTGATGAAAACAGATATTAAAGAGAAAAAAGACAAATATGAAATAGAAATGGATTTACCTGGATATGAAAAAGATGACATTAAAATAGAAATACAAGATGGATATTTAACTGTGCATGCTAAGGTAAATAAAAATGAAGATGAAAAAGAAGATGGAAAATATGTACGTAAAGAAAGATATATTGGTGAATGTTCAAGGAGCTTTTATGTAGGAGACAATGTAAAAGAAGAAGACATTAAAGCTAAATTTAAAAATGGTACATTAAAATTAGAAGTTGCTAAGAAAGATGAACAAAAAGAATTACCAGATAAAAAATATATCCAAATAGATGAATAATTATAAATTTAAAATACCTAGATGTTTATGCATTTGGGTATTTTTTATATAATAAGAAAGTTCTCTGAACTTTTCTATTATATAATTCAATTTCATACAAAATTGTTGTGCAATTTTGGCGAGTGAAAAAAGAGGGGCATGTAAGTTTTTTAAAAGGGCATAAAACTTTAATCATGCTTCGTTTGTTATACAATAGGAAAGTTATACTTTCCTATTGTATAAAAGTCGATTTGCTCCAACAGTTGTACACAATTTTACTAACGTAAAATTGGCACAGAACAAATTTACAGAAAGCCAAAGAGAAAGGATAAAGTTAGTACAAATATTAAAGCTTTCCGATTTGTTTTTTATGGTATTTATAACTTTTTTTAAAAATATTAATCTTAAATTACAATAATATTACATTTTTGGTTTTCTATTGAATAAATAGCATTGTTGTGATATTTATAGGATATAAGGGAAAATATAATTTATACAAAAGAAAGTAGGGATAAATATGTTAACAAAGCCACAATATTTATATCAAGCAAAACTTATAATAGATTGTTTACCAGAAGAAGAATATAATTCAATTCCAAAAGAAACTTTAAAATACATAGAAGAAAATATGCAAGTAGATACAAATATAAAAATAGATCCAGAAAAAGATTTAAGTGAACAAAATGTAGATAGTCAAACTCTGCTATTTTTAAATAACATTATACAAAAAGTACGTATGAATCAATTGTCTAAAGAATATGAAAAAGATATAAAAGATTATATTTCTGAAGTTAATTCAAAAAATGCTGGATTTGAAGCTCAGGTTGACAATATTAATTTACGAGAAGATGTAGAAAAATTAGAAACTCAAACTCAAAAAATACCAAAGGCAAAAGAATTAATACAGGAATATCAAAAAGTTGTTTCAAAGAAAGAAGAAGAAATAGTTAAACTAAAAGAGGAATGTAATACTCTTACTTCAATGCTAAATAAAATACCTAAATTTATTAGAAAAATATTTTTAAGAAATCATAAAGTTAAATTATTACAAGAGAAAAATGATTAATAGGAGCGTCATATGGAAAACAAAGGAAGAGTTTGGATTTGCTGTGGTAATGATTTAGAGACGAATGAAACTATTAAAATGCTAGATAAACAAGATGAAAATTGTATTTTTGCTTCAAGAGTTCAAGGTATTTCTTGGAGAAATTTAAGACCAGCAATACAAAATTTAATAAGGAGAAAATCAAAAGAGGGTTCGAAAATTTATGGAATTGGAATGAGTGATAGATTATTAGGTGTAGATACATATAATATTACTTCTACAATGGATACGGAAAATGGAAAATTATCTAGCTTGGATGTTATTTCTGAATTATTAGACGTAAAATTATCATTAGATCAGCTATTTATAAGTTCATATTTAAAGGAAGGAAAAAATGGAGTATGTAATTTAGCAGAGAAATTAGAAATAGGGGATTCTGGAAATGCAATATTAGAGAATATACAAATTAGAGATAGACAAGCTAAAGGAATAACAATAACTCAAGAAGCAGAAACAGTCAGAGCTATACAGAATAAAAGGCAGATGTTAGATGGAAATGTTTCAGTAATTAAATTATCACATAATAAAATAGAAACAATTATAGATAGAAATCTTGATGATAATTTATTAGTACTTTGTCCAAATGAAGAAACCTTTTTTTTAGGTAATGAAAAATATATTAAGAGGTTAGAACATAAATTTGATAATGAAAGTAAGTCAAAACGTCTTCGGAATATTTAAAAATAAAGGAAAACAAAATGAAATTTGTAAATTCATACAAACAGAATTAGATATTATAGAAAGTAAAGAAGGAAAGTTAAAGTAGAAAAAATATAGGAGGGAAAAAATGGCTACAGAAGAAAATAAAGATAAACTTTTGTATACTCGTGAAAAAATAAAGCAAAGTTTATCAGAGGCATTGAAAGAGGTACATTCTGTATCAATCGAACAAAATTTAAAAAGTAATAACATGCTTTCTGTTAGTGTAAATGAAAAAACACAAGGAGCTATTGCAGTAAAGACAGATATGATAGCTGAAGTCGAAGGAGAATATGTTTTAGATAATGTAAAAACAATTGATAAAATGACAGATGTTCTTGTAAGAAATGCAGAAGCATATAAAAAGCCAGAACCTGCTGTAATAGTAACTGAATCAACTGAGAAAGGAAAGGATGATAGCAAAGAACATATAGTAGTAAGACCAGAACCAGTAACAGATAAAAAGAAACAAATAAGAAATGTTATACTTTCTACAGGTTTAACATTTGCATTAGGTCTTCGGAATAGGACTAGCACTAGGTAATAAACAAGAAGAGATAACCGATGGGGAAAAAACATATATTATAACAGAAATAGGAAAAGAACCAATAGAGGATGAAATAGATGAATCGCTACTTGACAATATTAATATAATAAAAGACAGTAGATCACTTGTTTCAGATTCACTAAAAGGGATTAATTCTGACAATTTAAATGAAGCTGAATTGATAGGGGAAGCTTTTCCGGAAGAAGTTAGAGTTCAAATGGAAGATAATACAAATAAATATATGAAAAAAATCGAGGCTATTGAGGAAAAAGTGGCTTTAATAGATGCACATAATGAAGTTGATGAAAATTCAAGTAATAGCAAAAAAAATGAATATTCATTAGCTCAATTAGATATTAATAATCAATTATTAGATTTGCAATTAGAAGTATTACATGATATTATAGATGCACGTACAACTAACATGGAATTAGTGCAAAAACATATGGATTTAGGATATGATAAAGAAGGACATGAAATAGAATTAGAATCTTCAAAAACAATGTTAGACGAATACCAAAACAGAATGGCTGAAGTAGATTTAGATAAAGCAAGAAATAACAAGATAGCAGAACATTTTAAGTCTGTAAATATAGATAAAATAGATAATTATGAGCAATATTTTAATGCATATGTAACAGGAATTGAACAAATGGAACAAAATGAAATAGAAAAATATGACGAGGTATTTGGTCAATATGAAAATTTCGTAGATAAATATGGAAATGAATTTAATACTCAAGAAATAAAAACATATATAAAATCTTATAAAGAAGGAAAAGAGAAGGGAAAAGATATCAAAGAAATAAATGATAATTTTTACGAAGATCATTATACAATTCAAGGAAACGAACTAGAGGAGTATAATAGTGAGGAGAGATAATATGAAAGATTATAAAAGAGGGAAAGTTATAAGATTAAATGATAATAGTGAGTATTTAATTTGCGATAATGTACTTATGAAAAATGAAGAATATTTTTTATTATTAAATATTTCTGGAAAAATGACTGATGGATATACAGAGATACTTATGATGAAATATGATTATCCAAAATCAAGATTTGAATTACTTAAAGACTCAAATGAGGTTAAGGATGTTTTATCTAGAATGGTTGACAATTCGTAAAATTTAAATGTAAGGAGTAAGTAAAATGAAAAGAATTATATCTATATTAGTAATTATTTTATTAAGTTTATCATTTTTATCAGTAAATGTACATGCAGCTGATAACAGTATTAATTTAAGATTCGAAACAAGCCAAACGGAAACAGATCAAGTGTCTGTAAAAGTTTATACTGGAAACTTTGAAGGAGTTTCTGAAGGTTCTAATCTAACAATAAATATACAATTAAATTATAAGGCAGAAGATATTATAGCAGTTACTACTCAAAGTATAAATAATTGGCATGTAGATAGCTCATTAAATGAAATTGTTTTTTCTACTAATACGTCAACTGCAAATACCGAGATTGGAACAATTACTATTATGTTAAGAACTACATCATCTAATAGGACAGGAACATTTAATCTTCAAAATATTATGGTAACAGGTGATAATGGTTATTCAGAAAATTATGGAAATATACCTGTTAATTATACAATTGGCTCACTACCAGGAGACAATCAAAATCCAGATGATGACCAAAATCAGGGAAACAATCAAAATCCGGATGATGACCAAAATCCAAATGATAATCAAAACCAAGGAGACAACCAAAATCCAAATGATAATCAAAACCAAGGAGACAATCAAAATCCAAGTGATGATCAAAATCAAGGAGATAACCAAAATCAGGGAAACAATCAAAATCCAAATAATAACCAAAATAATAGCAACAACAATAATTCTTCAAAAGATGATACTGTAGCACCAGGAAAATTACCTTATACAGGATGGAATTATATAATAGTTGGAGCTATTGGGCTAATCTTAGCAACTGCAATATTTGGATATATAAAATATAAAAAGTTTGAGTAATATTTATATTAGTTAACTAAAAAAACTGTAGTTTATACTTAGTAAGTATACGCTACAGTTTTTTAGTTCCCTTAGAAAATTATTCTTCAAAGGTGAATTTAATAATTAATTACTACAATATATATGTTAATTAACGGTTACAAAATTTATCTCTTAGCTTTTTGCTGTTTACAGAAAATAAATTTCCAGTTCCATCCGTTTGTGAGGAAAATGGAATTTTATGCTTTTTTAAAAAAGCAATATCACTTTTTTCAAGTCTAGCACTAATTGTATCACTTGTTGATGAATTTGTTAGTTCATATAAATATCTAATAGACATCTTAAATCTCCTTTGGTATTTTGATTTATATATTGTAGTAATAAATTAAATAAATTTTCCTAAGTATATAAATAAAATGATGCGAATACTGTCGAAAAGTGTAATATAAATATAATAATTTAATGACAAAATACGACATATTTTGACATAACAAAATAAAGGAGGAAAACATGACAGGATATATAATACATTTATCAATAATAAAAAATATATTGAACAACACAAAAACGAAATAAAAAGTGAAAGAGTATTCTAATTTAAAAATGATTTTAGATTAATATGCATTCTTACAATTCTGTGGTTTTAATTGTATAAATAAAATTATTTTGATATAATTGATAAAACTTGAGGAATCAAAATGAATGAAATAGAAACCAATATCTTATCAAATTAAAAAATAGAGGATTATGTAAAAAATAAAATATTCAATTTATATTAGATAATTGGCCAATAAATAGAACTAATAGTAGGTTAAGTTATGAAAAAGAAAATATTATTTTTTTCTACACCAGCTTTTGGACATATAAATTCTACAATTCCAATAATAGAAAAACTAATAAATGAAAATTATGAAGTAATTTGCTATTCAAGTAAAGAATATAAAGAAATTATAGAAGAAACTGGTGCGGATTTTATTGAATATAAAATAAATTTTAATGTAAATGAAATAAGTAGATATACTTCAAATTTTGTGGAATTACTTAAAGCATTAATTAGTTTAAATCAACAAGCATATAAATACTATGTTGATAAAATTGATTATACTAAATATGATTTAGTCTTGTACGATTCAATGTGCTCCTTTGCTAAAAATATTTCATATAAGAAAAAATTAAAATCAATTTGTATAGAAACTACGTTAGCATATAATATTTTTGTATTTATATTTTCTAATATGTTTTGGAAAAGCTTAAAAACGTTTTGCAAAAATATAAAAGAATTAATAAAAAATATAAAATTGGAAAAAGCTTTTAGAAAACAATATGGACTTCTAAAATTAAAACCAATTGATTTATTTGTAAATTCTGGAGATAAAACAATTGTATTAACACCAAAAGAATTTCAACCATTTTATAGAACATTTAACAAAAATTTTTATTTTGTTGGAACCACAATTAAAGAAAGATTATTAAAAAATAAACAAAAATATAAAAAATATAATTATTTTATTGCATTAGGAAGTATATATAAAATGGATGAAAATTTATTAAATGAAATTATAAATATAAAGGAATTACAAGATTCAAAAACAGCAGTATTAATTGATAAGAAGATTGAAAATTTTGATACATATAAATTTGTAGAACAATTATCATTTTTAAAAGATGTAGATGTATTTATAAATCATGGGGGACTAAATTCAGTCTATGAATCTATATATTTAAATAAAAAACAAATATGTATTCCAATGCAAGAAGAACAAAGACTTACAGCATTAATTTGTAAGCATAAAAAAATTGGAGGATATTCAAAAAAATTTACCAATTTAAAGAAACAACTAAAAGAAATAGAAAAATGGAATAGAAACTTAGAAAAATATTCTTTAATATTTAAATCATATGATGGGACTAAATTAGCATATGAAATTATTGATAAATATATAAAAGAGGGATTATAATGGAAACAATTTTACTAACTGGTGCAACTGGATTCTTAGGTAAATATGTAATAAAAGAATTGGAAAATGAAGATGTAAAAATTATAGCAATAGGTAGAAGAGAAAAAATTGGAAATAAATTAAATAGTGACAAGACATCTTTTTATAGAGTTGATTTTTCAAAAATAGAAGAACTTGAAAAATTATTTACAAATCATAAAATAGATAAAGTAATACATGCAGGAGCATTATCAAGTGCATGGGGAAAATGGGAAGATTTTTATGATTCTAATGTATTAGGAACAGAGAACATTGCTAAAATGTGCTTAAAATATAATATAAAAAGATTAATATATATATCTTCTCCAAGTGTGTATGCTGAAAAGAAAGATAGATTAAATATTAAAGAAGATGAAGTAGATGATAAAAACGAATTAAACTATTATATTAAAACCAAAATAATGTCTGAAAAATTATTACAAGAATATATAAATAAAGGTCTGTACACAGTAATTTTAAGACCAAGAGGTCTTATTGGAATAGGAGATCCTAGTCTTATTCCAAGATTATTAAATGCTAATTCAAAAATCGGGATTCCCATTTTTAATGATGGTAAAAATTTAGTAGATATAACATGTGTAGAAAATGTAGCTTATGCTTGTATTTTAGCTTTAAATGCTGAGAACATTAATAGAGAAGTGTTTAATATAACAAATGGAGAACAGAAAGAGTTTAAAGAAATATTAGAAAAGTTTTTAAAAGCGATAGATGAAAAACCTAAGTATTTAAAACTACCTTTTGGACTTTTATATGGAGTGGCTTGCGTTATAGAAAAATTATTCAAGACTCTAAAAATAGAAAAAGAACCAACATTAACAAGATATACTGTTTGTACTTTAGGCTTTTCACAAACATTAAATATTAATAAGGCAAGAGAAAAATTAGCCTATAAACCAAAAATATCTTTAGAAAAAGGAATAGAGGCTTATGGAAAATGGTGGAAAGAAAATAAAAAAAATTAGCTTATATGAATGTGGTTATTGTGTAAATAATATGAAACTTATTTTTAAAGATCAGAAAAAAGAAATAATTAAATTCCCAGCTTTATGTGTATTACTAGAGCATAATGAATTTGGAAATATATTATTTGATACTGGATATTCTAAGTTGATTTATAAAAATGGAATAATTTCAAAAATATATAATTTATGCAATAAAACATATTTTAAAGATGAAGATTTTATTTTGAATAAGATAAAAGATAAAAAAATAAATAAAATAATTATTTCACATGCTCATCCAGATCATATAGGAGCTTTAAAATATTTTAAAGATTATGAATTAATAACTAGCAAAGAAGTGTTTTGTGATATTATGCATCCTAAACTTAAAAATTTAGTTTTTAAAAATATGATACCAAAAGACTTTCCTAAAGTTAAAATTTTGCAAGATAAAATAACAGATAATTTATTAAGCCAATATTTTGAAGATGTTTATGATATATTAGAAGATAAAAGTATATTGGGAATAAAATTAAGTGGACACAGTAATGGTCAAATAGGAATATATTTACCAGAATATAAATTATTCTTTTCAGCTGACAGCAGTTGGGGGAGTTCTTTTAATAAAAAAATAACTAATATGAAAATAATACCAAAATTTATACAAAACAATTTTATAGAATATAATCAAACAATAAATAAAATTGAAAAATTAAAACAAGAGCATAAAGAAATAAAAATTATATATTCTCATGAACAACAAGAGGAGAAAATATATGAGTAATAAATTAAAAATATATTTGTATTATTTAAAGTACAAACATCAAAAATTCAAGGATAGAGAAAAATTAATAAAATATCAGAATAAAAAAATAAGAAATCAAATTGAATTTATAAAAAAGAAATCCAAATTTTATAATGATTATGATAGTGATAATCTAAAAGACTTTCCAATAATGGACAAAAAAATCATGATGGATAATTTTGACAACTTAAATACAATTGGAATAAATAAAGAAGAAGCTTTAAAATTTGCTATTAATTCTGAAAAAAATAGAGAATTTAAAAGTAAGTTAAATGGAATAACTGTAGGATTAAGTTCTGGAACTTCTGATACCAGAGGAATATTTTTAGTTTCTGACAAAGAAAAGGATAAATGGGCAGGTTATATTTTAGCAAAATATTTAGGAAATGATTTATATAAAGGTAGTAAAATTGCTTTTTTTATGAGAGCAGATAGTAATTTATATGAAAGCTTAAACTCAAAACAAGTAAGATTTGAATTTTTTGATATATTTAAACCGATGCAAGAAAATTTAAGAAGATTAGAAGAATTCAAACCTAATATCTTAGTAGGTCAGCCATCAGTTTTAATAGAAATAGCAAAAAATAAAATTAATGTTAATCCAGATAAAATTATATCAATAGCCGAAGTATTAGAAAATAGTGACGAAGAATACTTGAAAAAAATATTTAATAAAGAGGTTATTCATCAAGTATATCAATGTACAGAGGGATGTTTAGCAACAACATGTGAATATGGAACATTACATTTAAATGAAGATATAATATTTATAGAAAAGGAATATTTAGATGAAAAAAGATTTATTCCGATAATAACAGATTTTACGCGAAAATCACAGCCAATAATTAGATATCGATTAAATGATATATTAGTAGAGAGTCATAATAAATGTAAATGTGGTTCATGCTTTACATCGATAGAGAAAATTGAAGGAAGAGAAGATGATGTTTTTTTATTTAATGGGATTAAAGAGAAAATAGTTAAAGTCTATCCAGATTTTATACGAAGATGTATGCTATTCGCTGGAGATATTAGTAATTATAGATGTGTTCAAAATACAAAAGAAGTAATAACAATATACATAGATGAGAATAAGAATATTAAAGAAAAAATATATAATGAATTAAAAAAATTGGCAGAACAATTAAATTTTATTATGCCAAATATAAATTTTAAAGAGTATTCTTATGATAAAAAAAGAAAATTAAAAAGGGTGGAATCTTTGTTAAAGGAGTAATAAAATGAGAAACATAGAAATAGTAGGATATGGAACATTTATACCAGAAAATATAGTAAAATTTGGAAATCAAAAAAGGCATAGAATAGCAAAAGATGATAGCACATCACAAATAGATATGGCTGTTGAAGCTATAAAAAAAGCTTTAAAGAATTCAAATCTTAATATTGAAGATATTGATTGTATTGTTTCTGCATCTGCAGTTTGTGCACAATTAATTCCTTGTACGGCATCATTAATTCATGAAAGAATAGCTAAAGGAACAAATATACCTGCTATAGATATAAACACCACTTGTACTAGCTTTATTTCTGCATTAGATATTATGTCATATTTAATTGATGCAGGAAGATATAATAAAGTTTTAATTGTGTCTAGTGAAAAAGCTTCGGTTGGTTTAAACGAAAATCAAAAAGAAAGTTTCGAGTTATTTGCAGATGGAGCTTGTGCAATGATTTTTCAAAAATCAAATGATCCAAAAAAAGGAATAATTTATAGTACACAACAAACTTGGTCAGAAGGAGTACATGCCACAGAAATTAGAGGTGGAGGAAATTTATTACCAGGAATGGAATATTCACAAGAAAAAAGAGCAGATTATTTATTTGATATGCAAGGGAAAGAAGTGTTATTATTGGCTGCAAGAAAATTACCAAAATTTTTTAAAAATATGTTTAAGGAAACTGGACTTACTATTTCTGATATAGATATGGTAGTACCACATCAAGCGAGTAGAGCCTTAGTTTTAATAATGAAAAAATTAGGTGTCCCTTTTGAAAAATATATTGATATTGTAGATGATTATGGAAATATGGTTTCTGTTTCTGTGCCTTTTGCTTTTTGTAAGGCATTGGATGAAGGAAAAATAAAAAAAGGTAATACAGTAATTCTTACAGGAACAGCAGCAGGTTTAACTGCAAATGCTATTATTCTTCAGATATAGGAGAATTGAATAAAATAATTAATGTATATGTTGAAAATATAATTTTCATAAATAATGAAACTATTTATACATTTAATTTTGGATATTAAATAATGGGGGATAAAATGAAAAAAAGATATTTAGTGATTTGTTTAATTACTGTAATAATAATTATTTTAGGAATTATATTAATTAAAAACAATAATAGTAATAAACAAATTAATAAAATTGCTGATTCCGAGGCACCACAATTAATAATTAATGGAGATGATAAAAAAATAGTAGCCCTTGGAACAGATAATATAAAAGATTCTGCTACTGCTACAGATAATATAGATGGTGATATTACAGAAAAAATTTCGGTAGAAGGTAATGTAGACACAAACAATATTGGAACATATGAATTAATATATAGAGTATCAGATAATGCAGGAAATACAACTGAAAAAAAGCAAAAAATTATAGTATGTAATCCATTAGGAGAAGAAGGCTTACCTGTACTCATGTATCACTTTTTTTATGACGAAAATAAGGAAAGAGGAAAAGATAATAATTGGATAGAAATTTCTGATTTTGAAAAACAAATTAAATATCTTTCTGAAAATAATTTTTATTTTCCTACTTGGGAAGAGGTTGAAAAATATATAGATGGAAAAACTATACTTCCAGAAAAAAGCATTGTATTAACTTTTGATGATGGTGATGCATCATTTTTTGAACTTGCAGTTCCTGTATTACAAAAATATAATATTGATGGAACATCTTTTGTTATTACATCTTGGTATGGATATAGAGCACAAGAAAAACTAGCAAATGTTAATTATGAATCACATTCAGATAATATGCATCAAGGGGGAACTGATGGTAATGGTGTTATGCTTTCATGGAACTATGAGAAAATACTAGAAGATTTGAATAGATCAAAAGAAACTTTAGGTGGTAAAGCAACTATTTTTTGTTATCCATTTGGCCAATACAATGAAACTGCAATAGAAGCATTAAAAGAAACAGGATATAAATTAGCATTTACTACAGAAGTTGGAAGAGTGAAAGTTGGGTTTAATAAATATGCTTTACCAAGAGTTAGAATTTCTAAAACAACAACATTATCGCAGTTTAAAACTATGGTTAGATAGTTATTTAATAACAGATTGGTCTGTTAAAGATATGTATTAATATAAATTACAAAAAAATATCGCTTGAATTAAAGCGATATTTTTTTGTTGGCGCTTTAGCTTGAATAAACCACTGGTTCTACCAGTGGTGGGTAAAAAACTTTAGTATATAAAAAAC
>CALYAJ010000009.1 GCA_944393485.1 uncultured Clostridia bacterium | reverse complement strand
TTTCTTTTAAGTAATGCATCATATCTTTAATAACTAAATCACAGGTAATTGCCAATTTTTATATTTTATTTTTGTTGCTGGAAGTTACAAATGACCACAGGTGTGGATTTAAATTCACAATTTCCTGCAAATTGGAAATTAGGAAAAGAATTAAAATCAAAGGAAGGTTATTATACATTCGCTCCACGTGATTTTGCTGGAGAATATCCAGTTTCTGAACCAGAAGCCAAAGCTTTATATGAATTTACTTTAGTTAAGAAATTTGATTTAATACTTAGTTTTCATTCTCAAGGTGAAGTTATTTATTGGAATTATAATGGTTATGCTCCTAAAAATTCTTTTGAAATTGCTAAGGATTTTGCCCAAGCTAGTGGTTATTCTTTAAAAGATACTCCTTATCTTTCTTCTTTTGGTGGTTTTCGTGATTGGTTTATTAATAATTTTAATAAACCTGGCTTTACAATTGAAGTTCGGAAAAGGTATAAATCCACTACCTCTGGAACAGTTTAATAAAATTTATCATGATAATATCGGAATTTTAATATTAGGAGCTGTTTTATAATTATAGAACAAATCGGAAAGCCTTAATATTTGTACTAACTTTATCTTTTCTTTTTTGCTTTCCGTAAATTTGTTTTGTGTTAATTTTATGTTAATAAAATTATTTACAAACGTTTAAGCAAAATGATTTTTAAACATTGTACTTTCCCTATATAATAAGAAATTCCCCATGATAGGAATTTTAAATTATATTCCTATCACGGGGATTTAAGAGATTATACTGGATAGACTCTTCTTCTAGGCCTTAAGCTCACATCATATTCCCACTTTGCTGGCCTATCTATACGAGTAATTTCATACTCATAATCTGAGTTGCCAGCAGGAATAAAATTATGTTCTCCCGCCTTTGTGATTGACGCTGTTAAATAAGCGTCTTTCCCGAATTTCTCCAGTATCTGAAAAATAGACATTTTATTTTCCATTTTTCTTTTTCTCCTTTCTGTTCAACAATTTGTGTCAAATTATATTATATCACTTTATTTTTATCTTTTCAAATATTTTCCAATTTGTTTTATAAAAATAAATTACTTGTATATCTTTCTGATTTTTTCGAAAATATTTTCAATAAAATTATTTCTTTTTCTAGGTAATAATATATTAGTATGCTCTTTTTCATACGCTTCAAATGCTTCTTGTAGTAAGTCACGTTCTTCTTTAGGTGGTTCATTAATAGTTTTACTCGGAAAAAATAACTTTTTTAATTCTTGCTTTTCTTCAGGATTTTCTACCCAAAATTTATAATTTATCCAAGCTAAAATATTAATTGTATCTTCATCAAATTGCTGTTCTGTTAGTGGCTTTTTCCAATTAATATTTACAGATACCTCATCATAATCAGCAAAATAGTTAATAGTATCTAATACTTGTTTTGGAATTTTATTTACATATTTTTCTTCAATCCCTTTTAATATTTCATTAAGTTCTGTACAGACAATTTTTTGTTTTTTATTCATATTTTCTCCTCTATCGTTCGTTTTCTTGTTCACTAGAGTTATCGTAATCTCTTACTTTACTTTTAAGACTAATCCTATTTTCGTATTCTATAATTGATGGTTTCATTATATCTTTTGCCCTCCCGATATCAGTTGCTTGCATACTCAAATCCTGTACCTTTTTAGTTCTTCCTTTTTTCGGATCAATTTTAGCTTTAATTCTTCTTTTTTCATCTTCTGAAATGTTTGCACTGTCAAGGAGTGAAGATAATCTAGCATAATTTTCTTCACTTATTTTATATAGTTGTTTATTCGAATCTGCATGATTTACGATTCCTACTAAACTTAATAATGCAATTAATCTTTTATCATCTTCATTATTTTTTTCTGGCATTATCTTCCACCTTCTTCTTCATGTATATTTACACCAAAATAATTTGCTCTTGGATTTTGTGTTTTTCTTAAATCTTCAGCAAGTCTAGTTTTATCAAACTCTACTTCATTAATTTTAGGAACCAATTCTTCTCCTTCAAGACTTAATGTAACATAACTTGAATGCTTTCCATGAACACATCCTGAACTTGGTAGATTAAAAAATTTGGTATTTCCTATTTTTTCTGTTCTAATACTTCCAACTTGATCTCCAATTGTAGTCTCAGTTCTATGTTCGTGACCATAAATTAAGATGTCTTGATCTTTTCCTGAAACTGTTCTTGTCTCTGAAAAAGTTCCTCCATGTTCTAAATAAATTTGTTCATCATCTGACTTTTTTGTATATTCTACTGATATTGGAAAATGTGTTAGTTCTACTTTTTTACCGCTTATCTCTAGTTTTCTAGTTATAGGAAGAGCTTCTATAAATCTTCTATTTTCAGGTGAAAGTTCTCTTCTAGTATCATTAGTTAATATTCCATCAAATCCTAATGTACTTCTAAAAGATTTATTTCCCATTATACTATACAACTCATGATTGCCTAAAATACAACTTACTTTGATGTCTGGATGTTCCTCCTGATAGTTTCTAATAATATCAATACACTCATTTGATTCAGGTCCAATTCCAATCATATCTCCTAAAATAAATATATCTTTTTTGCCAGATTCCTCACAATCTTTAAATATTTCTTTTATTGCTTCTGCATTGCCATGGACATCGTTTATAAATGCAATACTATCTGGATTCTTAATAACTTCTACAGTATTATTTATTCTATTTAATTCTCTAATATTATTTACAAATTCTCTAGATTCCTCTGGTAAAGAATGTTTTCTATCCATAATAATACTTTCCATTTTTTCTCGTTTCTCTTCATCATCTATTTTATCTAGAACATGCTCAAACATTGACATATATTCTTCATCAGGCATTTTACCTATTCTATCAGCAGTTTCAATAAATTCTTTTAAAGCTTTTTTTGAAATTACTGATTCTGGATTTTTAGCATTAATATAAGATTCAAAAACTTTTCTATATACATTATTTCCTTCTTGATTATCAAAATAATAGAAAGAAAATGCATTATATGTTTCTCCACTAGTTGTTATAAAATCATCTATTGCTCTAAAAGCATTTTGCTTTCCGCGCCCATAACAGTTACCTGCATCATCCATCAAAAATTCTGAATTTCCACTATCATAATTACACATTAAATGATCTACTAAAAATTCTGATAATAATTCTTCATTAGATTTTGCATTAAAACTACCATCTTCTCTACTATAATTCCATAGACTTCTTGCATCTTCTTCTTTTATAGCCGGAACAATATAAGAATTTCCATCCTCATCTGAATATTCTAATTTTAGAATATCTAATTTCCTAGACTTATCTTTTCCATATACTAAACCTTGTAATTTACTAGCCGTATATAAAATTTCAGTTTCTAAAGATGTTATATCATGATTTTCTTCTGAATCTATAATTTTATATTGGGAAATATTAGGTATTCCAAAATTATTCTTGCTTTTTTCAATTATATATACTTCATCATTATAAACTATATAATCTATTCCTGCTTTTGGATGGTGACGAACTATATCTGTGCCTTCTTGTTTAAATGAAAGAAGTCCAGAAAATTTTTGCCTTAATTTTTCAATTTTTTCTTCTTTTGGATTTTTTATTTCTAAAGGATCTTGTACTAGTTTATCAGAATATTGTTCTTTATAGTTTACTACTCTTTTTTGCGTTTTTTGAGTTTTAACAAATGGAATTTTTATATATGTAGGATCATCTTTTGATTTTTCTCCATTTATTACTTTTTCAATTTCTACTACTACATTTTTCTCAATTTCTGTTGGATCATCACCTGTTAAAATTACACATGATGGAATTAATCCAGCTCTATATAAAAGTGTTTCAGCATGTCCATTACCATTATAAGAATTTCTAATACTTCTTTGATCATACAAAATGGAAACATTTTCTGTATTATAGTTATTTTCTTCAATATAATCATTACTTCCCATATTTTTAGTTGATGAGCCGATAAATGCACCATTTATTATATTATCAAATCCTAAAATAATTTCATTACCACCATAATAATATGATTCATGTTGGTCTGTTTCTGGTGATACACAAATTGTAACTTTCCCTTTATCTGTATCAAAGAAACCATTAAAAGAAATTGGAGATAATGCATGTGCATAAAAAGTATGTTTTGTATTTCTTACATCTATAATTAAGAATTTATCATCAGTCTGTTCAACTAAATCATGCCTATTTTTTATCAAATCTTGTACTGAAGTAAGTTCTGTTTGTGCTTCATATTCATAAAAAGATCTTACAACCTCTTTCAAATTTCCAAATTCTGACCTTATTAATTTAATTGTATTTATATCTTGATTAAATATATTATATGCAAATTTTTTTATTTCTTCATATGACATATCTGAATAGCTTATTTGTTCTATCGTATCTACTAAAACACAAAGTTCTTTTGCTCTAAATTCAAGCTCTGTATTTCCTTCTTCTTTAGCCCTGTTTTCGATAGTTAAAAGCGTTCTTGTATTTATGTCATTTTCAAGCAAATTCTTAATTTGAACTTCATTCATATTAAACAAATAATCAAAAACTAAACTTTTTGGATTTTCTAAGTCTTTTTCTATGCTTTTTAAACCATTTTCTCTTTTTATCTCTGTAATTCTTCCTAAGTAACTTATATCTGCGTTTTTTATCAAATCTATTGGCGCATTATACATTAGTGTTTCGAAATCAGTTAACTGTATTTTATGCACTTTACTTAAATGTCCAGTATCTAATTCTTCTTGTGATATACTTTCTACAAATTCCTCACAAATCTTTGGATTAATACTAAATAATTTTGCATAGTTTAAGTATTTATTTATTCCGACACCTTGCTCATCATTAATAAATCCTTCTATTCTTTTGAAACTTTCTTTAAAATCTTTAAATTTTCCATTTTGAGCTATTTCAATAATATTATTATATTCTGGTGTATTAATACTATATTTAATAAATCTATTCCATTCATCAAATCCCATCTCTTGAAGTATTTCTGTATCTAATGCTTTAAAGAATTTTATACTTAGGTCTGAATTATCAATTACAGAAGTTAATTTATATAAATTTTGCTTTAATTCATCAGTATTAAATATCTCATTAAATTCTTTTTTGCCCATATATCTTTCTATTAATTTAATTTGCTCACTGTTTTCTGGAGGACCTATTCTTCTGCCATGCATATTAATTCTATTTAGTTTTAATGCAATTACAAGCTTGTCTTCTTTAGCTCCAAGTTCATATAATTTTTCATTACTTAACAGCAATGGTTTTTTTATGAATTCATCTAAAGTTACTCTATAACCTCTATCTATAGCATAGTCGTAAATTTCCATATTATTTCCATTATAATATGAAGCCTTGTTACCACCATATTTATCAATAAAATATTTAATTGCATTATCATAATAACTAATAGTTGATCTACTAAAAAAAGCATCTATTTGTTCTTCTAGATATTTTGCAAACCTATTTTCATTAATTATTCTATCAAATATTTCTTTACTCTCACCTGTATAATGAAGTTCCGCATCAGGTTCGTTTTTATCTAATAAATAATTCATTACCACTTTACTAGATGTAAAGTTTAGTCTTGAATATGTATTTTCCGCATTAAATTCAAAACCTTTTTCAAGTGCTTTTTTTAATACTTTTTCATCGAAACCAGTATATAAAAGAATAACATTTGGATCTTTTTCGAGTTGCTCAAAAAATGTAGTCGAATCTTTTGATAATTTTGGATTTACCTTTATTATCTCTTCAGTTAACTTAATATCAAACTTACTTAAAATTGTTTGTAAATCTTCCAAAGTATAATTATTATTATTCATAGTTAAATTAGAAATTAATAAATTTTGTATATCCTTTATGTCAGAATTTTTTAGTATCTCTGGTGGAAATTTTTTCATTAATGATCCTAGATTTTCAAAATACTTTAATGTACTTTCTATTCCCAGTGTATCTATATATTCATAATAACTTACTTTAATTTTATTATAGTAATTTGAGAATTCTAAATATTCCATATGATCTTTTACTTTATCAAAATCTAGAATACACACCAAATCTGTAAGCTCTAATCCAGATAGTTCTCCATCATGAGCCATTAAATAATTATATACAAATTCAGAATTACCTCTAACAAAGCTTGGAGTTCTTTCTGAAACAGTATATGTTCCATCTTCAATTAAACTTTTTATTACATTTTCTCTAATTTCTTTTGGAAGATTTATCATATCAAAATTATAATTATCTACATTTGTTGGATTTGCTAAAATATCATTTATCATTTGATTTACATCTGTATTTACCTTTTTAAAAATACTTTCTGGTAAATTTTTATCTTCTTTGTTACTTGCTTTTATATAAATATCATATATTTTCCTTTGTTCTTCTACAGAAAATTGATTAATATCGATATCATCTCTTAATAATACATTAATGTCTTTACTTGCTATTGAAATTACAAATTCATTGTCTTTAAATAAATCTGGTTTATTAAATTTAGTTATATCTAATTTTCCATTTTCTATTTCTTCCAATATTTTTTCTTTATACAAATTATAATTTTCTTCACTTAATATTCTTAATTCGATTCTTTCAAATACTTTTGTCAATTCTTTTCCTTTAGCTAAGTTCAAAGATTTTATTATAAATTCATTATCAACTCTTAAAAAATCAATAGATACATCAGCAAGTGTTAAATTATTTTCATTACTTCTTACAACTTGTAATATATTTTCTTTTTCTTCCTTGTTTAATTTTACTATAGGTGAAGCATATTTTATTGAATTAATATCTTGTTTAAATGAATTCATTACTATTTCATGATTGTTTCTAAAGAAAAAATTAGAATTTTCATTCAACACATAATTATTATTTAATGCGAGTCTAATTATTTCATCTCGCTCTTCATCTGTAATTCCATCTATATTTATATTATGACTTAAATCTGCAATTGGTGGAATATAATCTACAAATGACCAATCTTTTCTTAATGTTTTTAATATTAATTTTGGATCAGCTCTTATAACCATATCCATATTCGGCTGTAATACAAAATTATCATCTTTTTTATATTTTCTAATCTCCAAGTTTAAAGCAAAATTATTTCTTTTTTTCGTAATTAAACTTGTTCGTAAAGATTCTATCTCCTTATTTTCTAGTCTTGAAAATAGTGGTATTAAATATTCCGGTAATTGTCCATGATTTTCAGGTTGTATTCCATTTTCTGCTAATAACGTCATTAATGATTGATAATATTCTGCATTTTCAATAATTTCATCTGCATTTCCAGCGATATTTAAATAGTTTATTGTTGAAAAATTTTCTCTTAAAGATTTTTCTATATAATATGGATTTGTTTTAAATTGCTTAATTGACCTTTCATTAATAATATAATTAATTCCTGCTTTATTAAAGCTTTCTTCAATAATTGCAAAATCTTCATCTGTAAGTTCAAATTCTAAATCAGATTTTAAATTATCTTCTAAAAATGCTACAATTTTAGGATTTTCCTTAACTATATTTAGGAAAATATCTTTGTTGTTTCTAATTATATCTATATTATTATCTGTAAATCCCTGTTGCACAATGCTGTCTGAAATAATTTTAATATTTTTTTTGCTTAAATCCCCTAAAAACGTTACGATATCTTTATTATCTACAAAATAGAAACCATTTTTAATATTTTTAAAATATTTTAATATATATTCTGGATGTTTATTAAAATAATTACTTATTTCTTCTGGTTCATTTCTTAAATATATTATTATATTTTCTAAATAACCACCATTATCTAAATTTATGGAATCATTTTTTAATACTTCTTTTAATTTAATATACTCTGCAGAATCTCTCTTTTCTGATTCTAAATAAGCATTTTCCTTTTCTGTAAGGTACAAATATACATTAGATTTAGACATTTCTTTTAGCTGTCTAACTTTACCTGTCTTTTCACTATTTTCTGGTTTTTTAGATTCTTTTGAATTAAAATATGTTCCAGTATAATAATTTACTATTTCTTCTTGTATTGAGCTTGAGGTTCTCTCGTCTACCACATATTTTCCTGAAATTATTTGATCTAAAATATATTCTTTTACTTCTGCATCTAATATTTTATTATTATTTAGAACATTAAGATATTGAGGATTTATATCCATTATTCTTTTTACATTTTCTATATTAAATACAAATGGAAATTGTGGATTACCCTCAAGGTTAATTTTTCCCTCTTCTAAGTTTTGTATAAATATTTCTGTATATTTAATTTTTTCTGTTTCGTCTAAGAATGTGCTAATAAATCTTAAATTATTAATATCCTTACTTAAAAATGTTTCATATAATTCTTTTTCAGACAAAAGTATTTCAGGTGTTTTTTCAGAAATTATATATGAGTCATCCAATATTTTTTCTTTTATTTTTTGTATTATTTCATCTTTTTTTACTGATAACAATTCATCTATATTATCTATACTTTGAGGATTCTTATCTATTTCTTCTAGAATAATTAAAGGATTTAATAATTCTAAAAGATTCGCATTCTTAACAAATTTTCCACCTCTAGCATCATAAATTTCTTTTATACTTTTAAAATATTCTTCAGTAACACTCTCTAATCCTTTAACTAAGTACCCATCATTTATTATATTAATATTATTCTCATATAAATATTTTGCAATATACGGATTAGAAATGACAATTTTATAGTCAGAGAGGCCATAATTTAATTTTGGCATTTCTCTTAAGTATATTTCTGCAAATCTTTGTCTTTGCTCATTTGTAAAATCATCTGCTATTGAATTTCCAGAATTATTAAATATATAATAAAAATTATTTTCTAATAAATCTAAATATTCATCTGGATTTATATTTTTATCAACTAATAAATTGTTTTGTATTTTTTCTTCTGATGATAATTTTCTAGTAATAGTAATTTGGCTTTCTATATTTGGATTTAATATTTCTTCTCTTTTATACTTATAGCTTGTACTAAAAAATGTAGTCGCTTTACTTTTTTGTATTTTTTCATAATGCCTACAATAATAATCAAAAAGTTCTTCATCTACAAATATTATTTTAAAACTATCAAGAAAATCCTCTTTCTCATCAATTTCATCAAGATTTATTTCTCCATTTTTTAATGCATCTATAAATAAAAAAGGATTCTTTTTTAAAAAGTTTGGCGAGTCTTTACTCCATTTATATTCATTTTGTTTTGCTAAAATATATATTTGCCTATATTGCTCTTCTGTAAGCTTATTAAATCTATATCTTAACGGTTCAATATTAACAATATTAAAATTTTTCCTCATTGAGTTCATAACTATATCAAAATTATTTAAAAACACAACTGGCGAATGTTCTGTTATCACATAATTTTTAGATAAAAAATCTGTATCAACTTCATAAGCAGTAAATTTATCATCTAGGTCATCAAAAAAATATGGATTTCTATGTAAAATGCCATTTCCTAATTTCGCATTATCTTCTCTATTTATAAAATATATCCATTCAAATTCTTCAAATATCTTTTTATTTTGGCTTAATACTTGTGAAAGTTGTTCTACCTGTTCATCAGTAAAATTATATAAAAAACTGGTATCATTATATGGAGTTTTCTCTATAGGAAATTTATCTATATTTTCTGTATCATTAACTATTGAATTAAATATTATTTCTCTGTCCTTAAAGCATTCTCTAAAAACTTTTTCACTTCGTATTGGTATTTTATATTTCTTTATCGAATCCAATATTTTCTTTTTTTCTTCTTCTGTAAAATCTTCCTCCTCAAAATATTCAAATATCTCATTAATAACTTGTATATTTTTATCTAAATTAGATAAAAATATGGATTTAACCTCTTCAGGATTTATTGCCGTTCCTTTATTATTAGTAAAAGATTGAGATGTAAAAGTCTTTGTAAAATCTCTTTTTAAATAGCTATAAACTACATCTGGCTCAAGTGTTTCTGTTGAATTTAATCTTCTAGAATTATAATATAAATCATCAATTGATATATTATTTTCTATAAAAAATTTGACCATATCATCTATTTTCCTTTGTTCTCTAAAAGAAGAAATTGATTTTTTTAAAATTTCAAGATTTTCATAATTAATATTTGGAATTTGGGCAAATATGTTTTTAAACACATCAAAATCGTTTAAATATTCCTGATTTACTTTATTTAATCCAATCTTTTCAGCTTCGCTATCATCTGGATCAATAGATATATTTAATGAAGTCCTTTTTAGATATGATTTAATCAATTCTTTAGCACTTTTACTTATAGTTTCTGGACTATATGCAACTAAATATTTTTTGGCAGCATCATTATCAAGTTTAATTAAAGAATTTATATATCTGTCTGTATATTTTAAATCTGAATTATTTATACGTAATAAATCTAAGCCATTTTTCTCAGCATAATCTAGCAATTGATCTATGTCTTCCGGCTTTTTTATTATGATTCCATTTATATAATTAGGATTTCTCCATAATCTAAATCTTTGGTATATATTTATTGCCATTCCTATTTTCCCCCATTTTATGACATGATTATACCATTATCTTATAATATTAACCATTACAAAAATATTACATTTTTTGAGTTTTATAAATATTTTGAACTATTAAAATTTAGACTTTTACATAATATTAAATTTTCAAACAAATCTCGCTTCGCGAGAACTTTTCTCTACTTTTTTCAATTTAACTATTTACATTTAAGTTCTCGAAGAAGCGTAAAAATTTGTAGACGCGAAAAATTGCCATGCAATTTTTCTGTGCAATGTTATTTTTGTTGTATAAGAAAAAGCGATTTTTCTTATACAACAAAAAAGCACCAATACTTTAATGTATCGGTGCTTTAATAAATTAATGTTTATCTATATTTTTATATTTTATAAATTTAAATGTACTTATTCCTACTATTAATACTGCGACTCCTATAATTATTGGTAAATGCATTCCACCTGTTTTTGGTAAATTTGTAGTAGCAGTTGTTGAATCATTTCCATTTAATTTATATGAATTATTAATATCATCTAAACTATCTTGTAATTTATCTGGGTCATCAATTTGATCTCCTATATCAGTTGGATCATCATCAGTGTTTCCTGGATTCTCTGGATCTGGATTTTCAGTATCTGGATTCTCTGGATCTGGATTTTCAGTATCTGGATTCTCTGGATCTGGATTTTCTGGAGCTGGATTTTCTGGATCTGGATTTTCTGGATCCGGATTCTCTGGATCTGGATTTTCTGGATTTCCTGTTATATCATCACCAGTTGCTATTCTCCATATTTGACATCCAAAAAATGGATTTGCTGTTCCAACATATATTCCATTATCTGTTACACATAAAGAACGTCCTCCATAATTATATGGATCATTAAATCCACTATCTGTAACTACTTCGAAATTTTCTCCATCAGATGTTTTTAATAAATCAAATCCCCATGTACTATTACTTAATTTATTTCCTATAAAAGAATACATTTTTAAACCAAGCCAGTCAACTCTATTGTATAATTCTTTAAATTCATCTCCTGCTAAATCTAACATAGGTGAATCACTTAAGTCTTCTATTTGACTTATTATATCTTGATTTTCAACTACAAAATTGAAAAATGCTTCATTATCATTTGCAACACTTGTATATTCTGAAAGTAATGTTTTAGCCTGTTGTAATAATGCTTTTATTTCGTCTGAATTTTCAACAGTAGATCCTACAGTGTCAAGTAAACTAAGTAATTCATCAATTTTAGAATTCAATGAAGTTATTTCGTCTTCTGTTAAATCTGTAAAATTACTTCCCTTTAGATTTTTTATGTATTTATATAATATAGCTGAGTCCATTGTTGTAACATATAATTCATCATTATACGTTTCTGCTCTCCAAACATATTCTACACAATTATCTTGCAAATGTTCTGAAAATCCTGGTACTTCGTTAAATTTTCCTGTTGCATCATCATATACCCACATCATTTGTGGATGATTTAACGTAGTATACATTGTTTTCAAATAATCACTTGCTTTAACATCTTGTCCTGCAAGTGAGCCTATAATTCCTGTTACTGCAGAAACTTCTGCTGAAATTGTGTTATCAAAATTAATCATGTATAATTTTCCGTTAAATGTAATTGGTGTTAAGGCCATTGAAATTAAGCCTGTTTCATCACCTGTCCAACCTTCTGGTTTATCTGCCATTCCAGGATTATTTACACCATTTTTACTTCCAATAACTTCTTCCCAATACCAACCATATTCATTTGCTGTTTCACCTTGAGCTGCAGGATGACCTCTAAACATTATACAACCTGCACTATTTGGAATAGTTGCATATATATATCCATTATATGTACACATATCCCAAATTGGACTAGTAATACTATTAAATAATGTTGGATCTTTTGCATACTCGCCAAAATCCTTATAGTCTGCTATTCTATCCCATTTTGTATCATCATTTGCATCTTTCTTTAAAATTGCAAGTTTTTGATAATCTTCATATCCTGGATCTAATTCCTCTCTTGCATCAACACCACCAAATAATAAAGCATTATCATATTCACATGATGCACGCAAACTTGTTCCATTACTTGAAGTAAATGCTATAGTTATTTGATCATTTTCATCTATTTTATAAATAAAATTATCACTACCTGCTTCTGCTGAATATGTTGCAAAATAAAGATTTCCTTCATATTCTACAGCATTTCTAAATGCTACTCCATAATCTGCTGTATATATTGTTGTTGTTTCTCCAGTTGTCATATTTATTTTGTAAATACTTCCACCAACATCTGTTGTAGGTCTTGGAATTTCATTATTTGTCATAGCATTTATTAATGCCCATGCTTGATCTTCTGTAATTGTGCTACTTGCTGATGTTAAAGCTTTTACGAATGAATCTGCAACACTACCAACTATATTTTTATTAGTACCTACATATATATAATCGCCTCTTGATGTCATAGCCCAAGCATAACTATTTTCACGGTCACCACCTGGCTCTATACCATCAGCTTCTCCAGAACCTGCTGTTGGATTAGTTAATTTTTCTATTTGTATATCTGAATTTGTATCAGTATCTGCTGCATATACATACAAATTTGATATAATCAAACTAAAAATGATTAATAAAATAAATAGTCTTTTAACACTCTTTTTCATACCCAATTCTCCCTTTTAATTTTTATTTTATAATTATCTTAAATGTAAATATAATTTTCGTCAATATATAGAAAAAAAATGTCAAATAAATTTAATATTGTTACATTAATATTTCAATTTAATTACTTTTAAATTACAAAAAGCTGCTAAATTATATTTTAAGCAGCTCTTACTTACATATTATTCTTTTATTTTTCTTTTAAAAATTTTATATAAAATATATTAATGTGCTTTTTTTATTTAAAATAAATACCAAAAAGGTCTTGACGTCAAAAAAACATCACACTCATTTCCCTATTCTTTTGAAAACAATATATTCTCTGATTTATATTGCTTAATAATATATGTTAAAACAATAACTATATAAATTATTGTTGAAATTAGCATTAATGCAATGTTTATCCAATCTACATTTCCAGCACTCGCATCTGTAAATACCACTGTATAATTTATAAATGGTATTATAGAAAGTAACGGAGTTCCTGTTAATCCTATCATAAATGCAATCATTCCTGGGAAAAGTGATATGAATGTTAATGGTGTTAATGCACTTTGTGCTTCTTTAAAAGTTTTTGAACTACTTGCAATTGAAATACATAAACCACTTATAAAGAATGAATATGCAATTATAATTATTACTGATAAAACTATACTTATTGGACTAAACATTATATTTAATCCTTCATATATAGAAAATGCATTTTGCGCTATTGCAACAGAAATAACTGCTAAAATCAAACTTATTATTCCTGTAAGTATAGAAGCAATAGTTACTGCTAAATACTTTCCAACTATAATGTCCTTACTCTTAATAGGAAAAGTAAGTAATGTTTCTAAAGTTCCTCTTTCTCTTTCGCCTGCTGTTGTATCTGTTGCAGGATAAGTTGCAGAAACTGTTATTGCCATTATAATAAATATAAATGCATAATTTTTAATATAGCTAACAAACATATTATCTTCTTCTGTTATATTTTCCTCTATAGTTATAATATTTAATACTTCATTTGGATTTATATCATTTTTTTGTAAATATTGTCCCTGCAGATATTCTTTATATACATTAAAATAACTTTCCATTAAGCTTTTCGCATATGTAGCCTCTTCTGAATCATTACCATTTATTATGTATTTATTATTTTCTTTAGTTATATATAAATCTATTTCGTTATTTTCATTTTTATTTTTTAATTCTTCCTCTGTACCTTCTGTCACTTTAATATTTAATTCTTCAGCAATACTTTTTTCTTCTTCTGAAAGTTTATATGCAAAACCAATTTGATTATATTCATCTATATCTTTGTTTGCTTGTACATCAAACAGCGCAGACATTCCTAATACTATTAAAGGTACAAATATAGGTATTACAAGCATCATAGATAATGATTTTTTATCTCTAAACATTTCTCGTAATTCTTTTTTTAGTATATTCCATAAATTATTCTTCATCAGAAACACCTCCAATCATAGCAAAAAAGGCATCTCTTAGATTAGATGTTTTTGTATCCTCTTTTATTTGTTTTGGTGTTCCTTGTTTTATTACGATACCTTTATTTATCATTATTACTCTATCACATATATTTTCTGCTTCTTCCATATAATGTGTTGAATATAAAATAGTTTTTCCTTTTGCTTTTTCTTGTTTCATAAAATCTAAAATAATTTGGCTAGATATAATATCTAGTCCTGTTGTAGCTTCATCTAATATATAATATTTTGGATTATGTATTAAGCATCTTGCAATATTTACTTTTTGTGTCTGACCTGTTGATAAATGTCCTATTTTATTGTATAAAAAGTTTTCCATTTTTAGCACTTTGCTAATTTCATTTATTCTTTTTTCTTCCTCTTCTTTATCTACTCCATAAATATTACTACACATTTTTAGTAATTCATATGCTGATAATGTATCATATAATTTTGTATTTCCAGATAAATATGCTATATTTTGTTTTATTTCTAACTCATTATTTTTATAATTTAAATTATCAAAACTAATACTTCCTTCTGTTGGTTCTAATATTCCTGCAATCATTCTAAGTAATGTTGTTTTTCCCGCACCATTTGGTCCCAAAATTCCTATAATTTCACCATCATGTGCCTCAAACGTTATTCCATTATCTGCATAAAATTCTTTTTTAGTTTTTTTGTTTTCGTATCTTACGAATTTCTTTTTTACATTTTCAACAGTAATCATACACTTCCCCCTTTATTTAATTTCTAAATCATATATCTTATTTTCTTTAGCATATTTTATTAATAAATCCGCTTCAAATTCTACTAGATTTCTGCCACTGTTATACACTTTTTCTGATAGAAACCAATTTTCTTTATCTGCAAAACCGTCTTTTGCTGGAACTAAAATATATTCTATATCTTCTTTATAATATTTTTTCATTATAGCCATACATCTTTTTAAATGAAACTCTGATGAAATTAACATTAGTTCGTGTATATCTTCTTTTAAGTCATTTAATATATTAGCTACATTTATCCCGTTTTCTATTGTTGAATTTGATGTATTTTCTAAAATTAAATCTTGTTCATTAATACCTTTTTCTAATAATATTTTTTTCATTATATCTGCTTCTGCTATTTTTTGGTTATTTTTATTACTAATACCTCCACTTCCTCCAGATAATATTAGTTTCTTTACTCTGCCTTCATTATACATTTTAAAAGCTGTCTCTATCCTATACTTTTGTAATGTATAACTTCCAAATACTATTCCATATTTTGCAGATTTACCATTATCTTCTATATTTGAGAAAACTATTTTTTCTATTTCTCTATCATTTAAATTATCAATACTTATTTCGGATAATTTCACTATATTACTCCCTATTTCTATATTCAATATATCTTTTTATTAAGTCTTTATCCATTAATTTTTCAGGTAATTTATTAACATCAAAAAACTTTAAATCTTTAGATTCTTTTTGCATAATAAAATTATCGTCATTTTTATCTGTAATTTCTGCATATTCACAATTTAATTTACCCGTGTATTTTGATATAACATATAAAACTGTATTATTATATACTTCATCTCCATTGGGATAAGTATTTTTTCTACTTTCTCCAGATATTACATCTATTAATACTAAATCTTCTTTTTTAGCATGTAATCCTGTTTCTTCAAATAATTCCCTTATTGCAACTTCTTCAAAAGTTTCTCCTAATTCTTGAAGTCCACCTGGCAAACACCAAATATCTCTATCTACTTTTTCTTCAAGCAAAATCTCTTTATTTTCATTTTCAACAATTATTGCACTACCATTTTGAAATATTGGCATATGTCTTAGTTCTGGCTTTAATGCATTTCTTAACTTTAAAATATAACTTAATTCCACTTTTACTCACCTTCCAACACAGCTTTTATTTCATCTCTTTGTCTACATTCTATTGGTATAAATATCGCTGATTTTTTATTTTGATTTAATGCTGCAATTATTACATCATTATCTTGTAATAGTCTTTCACTTGCGTATTTTACAATTATTCCTTTATTTTTTACTGCTTCTAATACTACTTCTTTATCATCTCTAAGTTCTTTGCTTGCATAATATAATACTTGTCCATCTATTTTACATCCTTCTAATATAACTTCTTTATCCGCTTTTAATCTATCACTTGCATAGCAAACTACCCATCCAACTTCTTTTGTTGCAGTAAGTACTACATCTTTATCATCTTTTAGTCTATCACTTGCAAATTCTAATACTTCACCATTTTTCTTTATTGCTTCTAGCATAACTTCTTTATCATCTCTTAATTCATCACTTGCAAATTCTATTAAAGTTGGTGTTTCTTCTATTGCTTTTAATACAAATTCTCTATCATATGAATTTTCTATAACATCTTCTTTGCTAATCATTTTCTAGCCTCTTTTCTATTATTAAAAATCTGCCTTTTTTAAATTTAAATTCCAATCAAAATATCCATGAATTCTATGTCCACTAAACATATCTCCATCATCTAATTCCATATATACTTCTTTTGAATTCACTATTAAATATAATAATTTCATATTAGCTATAAATTCTTCTTTTGTTAATATCTTGTCATTCTCTTCGTCTTGCCAATATTTATTTTTTATTTCTACTAATTTTTCTGCTATTTTTTCATACATAAAATTCCTATTTTTATATGCATTTTCTATCTTATCTAATAATTCTTCTTTAGATGATTTACAATTTTCTAAATCTAAATTTATTATTATGTTATTAAATTCAAATTCAACTAAATTTTCTGTGTCTTGTTTTGATTCTCCAAAAATATTACTTTTCATAATTATATACTCCAATCTTTTTTTCAATTAATTTAAATATCATATTTGAAATAAAATTGTAGATTACTCCTACAAATATTGAAGTTATTCCTAAAATAGCTATAGGAAGTGCATTACTTACATCTAGCCTTATAGAGAATAAATCTCTAAATACACTAATACCTAGTGTGAATATTAATATTACACCTACAAATAATATCCCTCTATTTAGATTGAATGGTCTAGATATATTAAATAATAATATAAATCCTGTAATTGCTGTTACTACAACACATACACTTGAATAATTTATATAGTCTAAATTATAAATACTGCTTATTAAGCCTATTATAAGTATATTAGTAACTACTGTAAGTGCAGTTGGCAAAGCTCTTTTTATTACATTTATAATAAATTTTCCTTTTATTCTTTCCTTATTAGGTTCTAACGCTAAAATTACAGATGGAATACCAGTAACTACCAAATTAATTAATGTTAATTGAATTGGTATAAATGGATATGGCATATTTATAAACACAAATAATATTGCAAGTATAGTAGCATATATTGTTTTTACTAAAAATAGAGTTGCCGATCTTTGTATATTATTTATTGTTCTTCTTCCTTCTGCAACTATATCAGGCATTGATTTAAAATCAGAATCTAATAAAACCAATTGTGAAACATTTCTTGCTGCATCACTACCACTTGCAACAGATATACTACAATCTGCATTTTTTAGTGCTAATACATCATTTACTCCATCACCTGTCATTGCAACAGTATGTTTTTGTTTCTTTAAGGCTAAAACTATTTGTTTCTTTTGTTCTGGTGTCACTCTTCCAAATATAGTATATTTTTTTACAGCTTCTTCTATATCTTCATCTTTTATATTTCTTGCATCAATGTAATTTTCGTAATTTTTAACTCCTGCTTTTTTTGCAATCTTTGATACAGTTATTGGATTATCTCCAGATATTAATTTTATTTCTACTCCTTGCTTATCAAAATACTCTAATATTTGTTTTGAATTCTTTCTTATTATATCAGATATTAATACTATTCCTACTATTTCTAAATCATTTGGTAATTTTTTATTTTCTATCTTACTTTTTGTTTTACCAATTGCTAAAACTCTGTAATCTTCTATATATTTTTCTATTTCAGAAGTACTATTCATAAGAACCTCTGGTGCTCCTAGAATATAAGTTTCATTTTCTGTGCTTATTCCAGACCATTTATTATCTGATTTAAATGGATATTTTTTTATTATTTTGATTTCTTCATTTGTTCCACTATATTTATTTTTGATAGCTTCCATAGTTGAATTATTGTCTTCTGAATATTTACTAATAATTTTTAATATATTTTCTAATTCATCTTTTTTATAATTATTAAGTGGAACTATTTTTTCTATTTGCATTTTTCCTTCTGTTATAGTTCCTGTTTTATCTAAACATAATACATCTACTCTTGCTAATGTTTCTATACAATATAATTCTTGAACTAGTACCTTCTTTTTAGCAAGTCTTGTTACACTTACTGCTAAAACTGTACTTGTAAGTAAAACTAATCCTTCTGGTATCATTCCAATTAATGCTGCAACAGTACTTACTATTGCTGATTTTACGTTATTTCCTTCTAGTCCTAGTTGATTTAAAAATAATAATATTCCTACTGGAAGTATTAAAACAGATATAGTCGCAATTATTTTATTAAGTGATTTCATTATTTCTGAATTTACTTTTCTTTTTTGCTTTGCTTCATGTGAGATTTTAGCAATATAATTATCTGCTCCCAAATGTTCTACTTTTGCTCTACATCTACCACTTACTATGTAACTTCCTGAAAGTAATTTATCTCCAGCTTTTTTTATTATATTATCTGGCTCTCCAGTAAGAAGCGCTTCATTTACTTCTACTTCACCATTTAAAATAATACTATCTGTCGGAATTTGATTTCCTGCTTCTAATTCTATTACATCATCTAAGACTAGTTCAAAATTACTAATCTCTTCTATATTTCCTTCTCTTACAACTTTTGTTTTTGTTTGAGCTAAAAATGATAATTTATCTACCGTCTTTTTTGAATATATTTCTTGGATGGTACTTATTAATGTATTTAAAATTATGATAATTATAAATAATAAATTTTTATATGCACCTACAAAAAATACTAATAAAGCTAATATAAAATTTATTATATTAAATAGAGTAAATACATTTGAAACAATTATAGATTTTATACTTTTAGTTTTTACTGTAGTATCATAATTTATGGCTTTTTCTTCTTTTCTTTTATTAACTTGTTCATAACTTAGTCCATTACTATATTCAGGATTATATCTTTCCACAGTTTTTCACTCTTTTCTTTCATTATTTCCTAGCCGATTATATCATTCTATTATATATATATCAATTTAGATTTTCTTAATTTTTTATATATTTTATATTTTTCGCAAATTCTCACAAAAAGTCCACAAAAGACCTCAGACATCACTTACGTGATATCTGAGGTCTTTCTTAGTGTACCTGAATTACAGCTGACGAACCGGCAACATTGCATAAGTAAATGTCACCATATTCCCCAAGAACCGAATCGATCATAAGATGAAGTCTACGTTCATGAGGTTTCTTACCTTCGCAAGCTTCTACATCAACATCTTTGGTTGTAAAACCGCAGATATCAATTTTTTCTCCTGCAATTGGCTTTGTATTAGCCCATCCTATATACACTTTTTTGTTTCCAGAATTGACTTTGTGAAGGATAAATTCGTTACCTTTATCATCCTTTATCCAGTCAAACGAATCGCTTAAAGCAATCATTTCTCTTACTGAAATAATATGCTCCTCCCGACTCTGATTCTCACCCATTAATGTTACATATGGATAAGAATTTCCTTCTGTCGCCTCATCCGTATAGCCCAATTGTGCATTTTTACTCATACTCATTACCTCCTTGGTGTTTTTTGTGTAGGACTATATTTTATCACATTTTCAAGCAATAGTAAACGATTATTTTGTATTATGTTTACTTTATTAGTAATTTATGGTATAATTATAGTTGCCATTACATTGAAAAAGGAGGAAAAATTTTATGGCAGAATTGACAATCAAAGTAACAGAAAAGGATGAATCTTTATTGCAGGAAATTTGTAAGTGTCTTAACAAAGCACGGATAAATAACTGCATAATTCATCTTTCTCATGATTATGTAAGGTTAACCATCAAGATTGAAAAGGAAAGAGCACTGCTTTTTACAGTGTCATTTCCTTTAAGCGATTTTAGTGAAAAACTTGCAGAAGAAATTGTAGCTATTGCTGCATTTGATAATAACAGCTTTTACTACAATTTTGAGGCAGAAAAAAAATCACTAAAAATTTCGGTCCATTCAAATCAAGAACATACTGAAACTGATGAAACTGTTTCATGTTCTTCTGAAGAAGAAAAGCCTGCAAACATTGTAAATAGTTACAGGTTTTCAATTCCTCTGGAAGATGAACTTCCAGAAATTGTTGGAGACTTATTGAACTTATTTAGCCTTGTAAAAATAAAACAGGGCTTAATTGTCACCAATAACGAATTGCAGTTATCTGCAGTTGGTGATAGAACTAACCTTAACATTAAACTTTTTGTTAAGCCACATGTAAAAGGAAATGACTTAACAAAGTTCAATATGTTGAATGCGTCAATTGGAGGAATGTTCCGGAAATACAGAGTTATAAAGCTTGATGATTCCTTACCTCAGGCTTTGGTTGTAACTCTTGGAGCAACCAAGGGAATTGAGGAATCCTTTAATAAGACCTTAGAGTTGATGGATATCCTCACAAAAGAGTAGCAAATAAGCATTTTAATATGCTACTCTCCTCCAAAAAACAACCTCAGACCACTTTACTGTGGGCTGAGGCTGTTTCTTTTTTGTTATTCTATTGAAAGTGTAATCATTCCAGCAAGTATTAAAGCAATTAAAACATACTGTTTCTTACTTAATTTTTCTTTTAAGAATATCCTAGACAATATTACTGTAACAACACTATATGCTGCAATATATGGTGAAGCTAAAGCTGCATCTCCAAAAGCAAATGCATAAATATATGTATATTGTCCTGCAGTTTCTACTAATGTTCCTAATAATTTTAATTTATTTTCTTTAACTTTTATATATTTATAATCTTTATCCTTAAGCTTTACAATGATAGCACAAATAACTCCAATTATTCCATAAATAAATGAATATGCAATTATTACTTGTTCTGCTGATAAATTAGTTTCTAATGTATAATCATCCATAAATGATCCAATACCATCTAAAAACCAATAACCTAAAGCAAATGCAATTCCTTTTAAATATAACAAATATGCTTTTTTTGCATTTTTCTTATCAGCTTCTTTATCTCCTGACTCTAAACGTAATACTTCGTCTTTGTTGATTGAAAGTAAAATCATACAAATTATTATTAAAGCTATTGCTATAATTTGTGGAATTCCTACTTCCTGTTTCAATAAAAATATGCAAAGTATTGTAGTTATTGCACATGATGAATTTTGAAGTGGTGATAATATAGATACTTTAACTAATGTCATTGCTTTATATGTACAAAACATTGATGCTATATATATTAATGCTACTGGTAAATATGTTATTAATATATTTAAATTTATTTCTGTTCTAGTTATAAGCATAAACACTATTGCACAAATTCCTAAAATAATTCCATTAAATGATATTAATTTTAATACACTATGTTTTTCAATAGTTGATACTTTTTTAAATATTGTTTCTGATGTTCCCCATAATAGTACAGTTATTGTTGCGAATAATAACCACATAAAAACTCTCTCCTTTCAAATTTATCTTGATTTTTCGAAAGTTTTATGGACCATTTATTTTTATTATCTTATTTAAAACTACGCATTTATATCTTTTTCTTAAGAATTGAGTTGAATGTGTATAATGCCTAAATTGTAATACATTTATCAAATCATTTCTCCCCTTTTTAAAATTACGCCAATATTATATTATCTAGACTTATCTTTGTCAAACACTTGCTACTTGAATACAAAATTTTAGAGGAAGCTTATATCATAAACTTCCTCTATTTGATACATCTTTTACATTGAATGCCATACCTTATTTTCATATATTTTTAAATCTTCCCTTTTTAGAGAACTAAAACATTTAAATCTTTTTTATTTTATACATACAATATTAGTTTAATATTTTTTGTGTTACCATAGGTGTTTCATTAGTTATTTTCTTAAATTCATATCCATTTTTCTTTCCATATTCAATTATTTTTCTAAGAGCTTCTACTGTTTTTTTATTATTTGCAAAATCATGCATAAGTACTATATTATTTCTTCCCTTTCTTAAACCTTTTGTAACATTGTTATATACTCCTGTACTTGTTTTTACATCTCCTGAATCTCCTGAGCTAACATTCCAATCATAATATAAAAAACCTTCTTTTAGTACCTCTTTAGATAATCTAGTCATAATTCCTGGATTAAATTTGCTAACTGTATTTGAACTTCCTCCTGGGAATCTAGTAATATTAGTACTTACACCTGTTGATTCTTTAATTTTATTTTGTAAATCTTTTATATTTTTCATATATGTATCTTCTGATTTATAAATTTTTTTATATTCATGTGAATATCCATGTATTCCAATACTATGTCCTTCTTCTACTTCTCTTTTTAATATTGGTTCTTTTTTCTTATCATAATTTAATACAAAAAATGTTGCTGGAACGTTTTCGCTTTTTAATATATCTAATATTTTGGGAGTTGTATATCGACTCGGTCCATCATCAAAAGTTAAATATATAACACTTTTTCCACTTTTTTCAGTATAATTTATATATCTTTCCTCAGTTGCTTCATTTCCAGATAAATCTGTTACATGATAAATAATTTTATCTTGAAAATCATTTACTTTAATTTGCTCTCTTGTTACTTTATTCGTTAAATCTCCATCATAATTATCTTGAGCTTTATATCCATCTTCATTGTAACTTGTTCCTTTTGTCAAATTAACTATTCTGCTTCCATTTAATTCTATTTTTGGTTTTTCTATATCTATTACTTTAATAGTTCTTTCTAGATTTCTAGTTTTTCCAAATTCATAGTTTATTTTGTATTCACCTATATGATCTGTATCAACATTTCCTATTGCTTGAACTTTATTACTAACATCTTCACCTTTATATGTTGCATCTACTCCTTCTTCTACATAATTGCTTTTTACAGGTAATTCTATAGTAGCTTTACCTCTTAGTTGCATTACTGGTTTAGGCTCTAAAAATCCAAAACTAAAATGTGTTGCAAGTATTATAAAAATTATTATTAAAATACAACATATTAATCTTCCTTTTCTTATTCTTTTTTTACTTTTCATTTTTCTTCATCCTTTATTTCAAATTCTTGTATTCCCATATATCCAGGTGCTATTTCATATTTATTAAATACAACTACTGGATTTTCATTTTCATTTATATAAAAATTTTGATTTTTCGATATCCCTTTAAAGTAATTATCTATATTATCATTTTTATTAAAAAATAACTGATTTTTATCTTTAGCTTCTCTTTCAGCAATCTGATTCTTTATTTCTTTATTTATAATCTCTTCATAATTATTTCCTAATAAATCTTCAAGTGTAATTTCATTTCCAGTTTCTAGATTAAAATTATATGTATATAAATCTTTTGATGTAGTATTTATACCTTCCTCTTTTATTAAAACAAATGATAAAATATTATTTTGATTATATTTTATTTCATAATCAATTCTTACATTTACTTTTGAATATATACTTCCTTTTCGATCTGTATAATCTATTTCTTTTTTTATTTCATCTACTGATAATTCAGATTCCTTTTCTAAATCCTTAATTTTATTTGCAATAATATTATTTATTTTTTCTTCAACATCTTTATTATTTGTAATTATTGCTGGTTCTTTAACATTTATTATTTCTGTATCATCTTCTTTAAAGTATTCCCTTATTGTAAAAATTGATGTTATTTTTCCAATGACAGGAATGCCATTTACTGCATTCGCAAAACTTGGATTAACATTTAATAATAATATAAAAAGTAAACAAACTGAACTACATACTGTTACTACTTTATTAATATAAAATCTACTTTTATTTGTTCTTAAAGCATTATTTACTTTATATTCTAAATTTTCAGGTATTTTTATAGATTCATATATCATTTTACTTTCTTTTATTTTTTTCATTTTAATTTTCCTTTCTTATCAATATTTTTAATTCTTTAATTGCTTTGTATAATCTTGATTTTGTAGTATTTATATTGACTTTTGTTATTTGGGAAATTTCTTCTAATGACATACTTTCAAAAAATCTTAAAACTATTACTGTCCTTAATTTTGGATTTAATTTATCTATTGCGCTATATAAATCAATCATTTCCGCTATATTTTCATCTTTTGTAGAAATATTATATTCATCTATATTAAATACATTTTCTTTTTTATTTTTCTTTATTGCTTGTAAGCATTCATTAATTAAAATTCTATAAAACCATGTTTTTATGTATTCTTCATTTTTCAATTTATGCAAATTAGTTAATGCTTTTATAATTGCATCTTGTACAATATCTAAAGCCTGCTCTTCATTTTTTACATATTGAAAAGCCATTCTATAGAATTTTTCTTTGTTTTCTGTTACATATTCTGTTAATATTTTTTCTAATTGGTTCTTTGCTAGCACTTTTTCCCCCTATTTTTATATATAATTAATTATATTTTTTCATTTACACTTTATTAGATTATTTTTTATTACAAAAAGTTTAAATTTTTTTGTTTTTTTAAAATACTATATATTTTTTATCTATGCAATAGTTTTTATATTAATTATAGTTTAGTAAAACATGATTTGAGCATGCCTCGACATTTATTATTTCTACTTCTTCCCTTATAAATACTGAAGTTAAATAAAAAGTTAAATGCACGATTAACATAAGAATAGAGCATTTAGTCATAGATAAAATAAGATAAATATACAATTAAAAAAATATATAAAAATGTTGTAAGGCGGTTAGCACAATTTGTGTTAACCGCCTAAAAAAGGTATAATCTATGTGTCTGCTTGTTGTTTGTTAGGAGGAAAATAATGAAAGCAGAACATATACCTAATAAACATCTAACATATGAAGAAAGAAATTTCATAGAAATAGGATTAAATAGTGGAAGAAATTTTACTCAAATAGCAAATGACTTAAATAAGAGTAGAACAACGATAATGAGAGAAGTACGAGGACATAGATTTAGAAAAAATCCAAGTGGTTTTAACAACAGAAAAAATTTATGCAAAAACAGACAAGAATGTAAAAAATATGACTGTACTAATAAGGAAAAATGTTATGAAGAAGAAATTTGTTACAAATTAACAGGAGCACCATATGTATGTAATGGTTGTGAACAAAAGAATAAATGCAGAAAGATAAAATATTACTACTATGCAAAATTTGCTAACGATGAATATAGTGAAAAATTAAGACTAGCAAGATATGGAATAAATCAAACGAAAGAAGAAATATATGAATTAGATAGAATAATAACGCCATTAATAAAAGAAAAACATCAAAGTATAAGTCATATATATGCAAACCATCCAGACGAAATAACATTTTCAAGAGCGACAATGTATAACTATGTGAATTTAGGAGTTTTTTCATTTAAAAATATTGATTTACCAAGAAAAGTAAAATACAAAAAAAGAAAAGAAAATAAAAAACAAAGGATAAGACGAGAAACAGCAATACGAAAAGGAAGAACATATGAAGATTTTAAAGAATATATAGGAAAACATCCAGAAAGTTCGATAGTAGAAATGGATACAGTAGAAGGTAGAAAAGGTGGAAAAGTATTTCTAACGTTACTGTTTAGGGAAAGTAAATTTATGTTGATATACTTAATGGAAAATAAAACAATGAAATGCGTAGAAGAAGCATTTAAGAAAATAAAGGAAGCAGTTGGAATAGAAATATTTAAAAAGGTGTTCGAAGTAATTTTAACTGATAATGGTTCAGAGTTTTTTAATCCAATAAGTATAGAAAAAGATGAAGAAAATGAAAAAATAGTAAGTCATGTATTTTATTGTGATCCAGGAGCATCATGGCAAAAGGGCGCAATAGAAAAAAAATCATGAATACATAAGATATATATTGCCTAAAGGAAGTTCATTTGATGAATTAACACAAGAAAAAGCGAATATTTTAATGAGCAATATAAATAGTACAAGCAGAGATATATTAAATGGTCAAACACCATATAATGCAATATTATTAAAATTAGATGAAGAAATAGTAAATAAATTAGGCGTAATAAAAATACAAACAGATGAAGTAAATTTATCACCTAAATTATTAAAGGAAGGTGATAAATAATGGATTACAAGAATTTCTTTAAATGGTTAGAGTATTATTACAGAATAGATATAGATAAAGAACTCCAAAACACACTTACAGAGCATTTTGGAGCTAACTTAAATATTTACACAGAGCAAGATTTGTATGAGCAATCTCGAAAAATCATACAAATCTATAAAGATAAAAACATAACCAAGTATAAAAAATACTGGTTTGATAATTAATATTCAATAAAAATTAGTAAACAATAAGCAGACAAATAATTAAATAAGTTAAAGTAGCAAAAGTGCATTTAATTTTTGCTTTTTTTAAAATTAATGCGTTTTTGCTATTTGTCATGCAAAAAAATAGAAATAATATTATTGAATACAATAATATTATACCATTTTTAAATAAAAAAAGGGATAGAAAATGAGAAAAAACTAAGAAAATCGTGCATTTTATTATAGATTTAGAAAAAACTTTAGCATATGTGCATTTTAGATTAGATTCAACCTAAATAATCTTTCCCAAGAATTCCACTTAATAATTTGACTTTTATTAGCTTCTATGCTAATATATAAGTAGCTTAAGCAAATGCATTCTTAGTTCGGAATTGTCATTTGTATCAAGTATGTGTACCACAACTGCACATACTATTTTTTTGGCTCAAAAAAACAGAGCAGACCACAACTTCTACTCTGTTTCGACTATGTATTGTATACAACCTAGTCTTCATTCTTTTCTTCTTTTGCTTTCATAGTTTCTTCTTTTTGTTGTAGAAGCATTTCTACTAATCGCAAAATTAGTTCGGAATTCGTCATTAGTATCCCCCCTTTCTACCTTTAAGTGAAAGGTTGGTAATATCTTATAATAATTCTATTTAAATTACAAATTAATAAATTTCTTGATTTTCTGCATATTTTAATCTTTTTCTCTCTTTACTGCCTTATTACAGTTAGTTTCACATTTTGACCATTATCTAATTTAATTTCTAAAATATTATCTTTCTTGTATATATTCTCTAATATTTAATTTTGTCTCTTCTGCTGATTTTACTTTATAATTGTCTTTTAAATACTACACTATTAATCTTAAAGTTTGTTTATAACTTACTATTGTTTTTGTTGATAATTTCCAACTTGCACAATAGTAAATTAATTTATCTACATCATAATCAATTTGCTCTAACAACAAAAAAACTTTCCTTTTTCAAAAATTCATGTTATAAATATTCAAAATATGAATTAATGAACAAGAAAAGTTTATTGTTTTTTCAAGTCTTATAACTATTCCGCTTCTATGTTCTGTTTAACTTCTACGCCGTTTTTAATTCTAATCTTAACTTATCAGCAATCATTGCAATAAACTCTGAATTTGTAGGTTTGCCTTTGCTTGCAGAAACAGTATATCCAAATATATTTTCTACTTCATCTGCTTTTCCTCTACTCCAAGCAACTTCTATTGCATGACGAATTGCTCTTTCTACTCTACTTGGTGTTGTATGAAATTTTTTAGCTATATCAGGATATAATTGTTTTGTTATTTGATTTATTACTTCTATATCATTCACTACCATTATAATAGCTTCTCTTAAATATTGATATCCTTTTATATGTGCCGGTACTCCCACTTCATGAATCATATTTGTAACTAATGCTTCTAAATTATTTGAATTTCTTTTATTTTCTGGGGAAATATCTATATATTGTGGTTTGGTTTCCCTGGCAATAAAACTATTATTATTTTGTGCTGGTTGATAATATTTTAATTGTTTAATTCTTTTTATTAGTAATTCTATATCAAATGGTTTTACTACATAATATTGTGCTCCTAAAGCTATTGCCCTTTGTGTTATTTTATCCTGCCCAACAGCAGATAACATTATACAAATTGGTTTCTTGTTCATAGTTAACTCATTTAATTTTTCTAGTACTCCTATTCCATCTAAATGTGGCATTATTACATCCAATAATAATATATCTGGATGAGTTCCCTGCATTATTTCTAATGCCTCATTTCCATCTTTAGCAATTCCAACAACTTCAACGTCCTCCGTTTTTTCTAAATATGCTGATAATGTTCTTGTAAAATCTATATTATCATCAGCAATTAATATGGTAATCTTATCTTTCAATTTTCTTCCCCCTAGTAATAAATTTGTAAATATTTTACAGTTCAAATTATATTCTGTTTTTCCATTTTTTGCAAGTGATTTTTGGAAATTTTTTCAAGTATTTTTGGAAATATTTGTAATTATAGTTGTTGTATGCATTTTTCTAAATATATCTTTCTTTTATTACCATATATTTTTTTATATTAAAATTTAATTTCTCTTTATTTTCAAAAATATTTCTATCTTCTTCTTTAATTTCTATTTTTATTGTTACATCTTCATTATATTTTATATCTATTATATTTAAAGAATTCATTTTGCAAAAATATTTCATTTTTTCTAGATCTTTATATTCTAAAATTATTTCTACTTCTATCCCTTTTGTTTTATTTATTAAATTACTATTTTCTATTGCACTCTCTGTCGCTTGTGAATAAGCTCTTACTAGTCCTCCTGTACCTAATAATATTCCTCCAAAATATCTTGTTACTATAACTAGAACATTACAAATATTTTTTTGTTTTAAAATATTAAGCATAGGTGCTCCAGCAGTTCCTGATGGTTCTCCATCATCACTACTTCTTTCTATTACATTTTCTTCTTTTAATACTCTATAAGCAAAGCAATTATGTCTGGCATCATAATATTTTTTCTTAATTTCTTTAATTTTGTTTTCAGCCTCTTCTTCACTTTGTACAGGACAAATTGTTCCTATAAACTTTGATTTCTTTTCTACTATTTCACTTTTTTCTTCTTTTTCTATTGTTTTAAATTCTTTCATATTATATTTTTTAAAGTTTCCTTTCTATTAGTCGTTATTTAGTCCTGCAGTATATCCTGTAGAATATGCAATTTGCAAATTGAATCCACCTGTGTAGCTATCAACATCAATTATTTCTCCAGCAAAGTATAGTCCGTTTATTAATTTAGATTCCATAGTCTTTGGATTAATTTCTTTTATATTTATTCCACCACTAGTTACTATTGCTTCTTCTATCGGCCTAAATCCTGTAATTGTTAATTCAAATTGCTTTATAGTTTTTATTAATTCTTCTCTTTCCAATTTTGTAATTTCATTTACTTTTTTATCTTTTTTTATTTTTGATTTTTCTAATACAGGTTCTATCATTTTTTTAGGCAATAATTTATCAATAGCATGTATTATCTGCTTATTTTTATTTTCTTCAAAATCTCTTAAAACTCTTAAATTAAGTTTATGCATATCTAGTGCTGGTTTTAAATCTATTTTTAATACAACCTTTTGTTCATTTAATAAATTCTCTATATTTTTATATCTTAATAAATGTGCAGAACTGCTTAATACTGTTGGACCTGACACACCAAAATGTGTAAAAAGCAATTCTCCAAAATCAGAATATATAACTTTGTTTTTGGTTATATCTTCAATTTGCATTCCAATATTTCTTAAAGATAAACCTTGCATTCTCTTACATAATCCCAAATCATAACCTTTTACAGTTAGAGGAACTAATGAGCCTTGTATTTTAGTTATAGTATGTCCTAATTCTTTAGCCATTTTATATCCATCACCCGTTGAACCAGTATTTGGATAACTTTTTCCTCCTGTTGCTAAAATTATTTTATCTGCAAACATTTCTTTTTGCTCATTATTCTTTTTATCAATATATCTTACTCCAGTTACTTTATTATCTTTTGTTAAAATGTGCCTAACATCTGCTTGTTCAATTACCTTTATATTATATTTTTTCATTTCTTTTATAAAAGCATTAAGTACATCCATTGATTTATCTGAAATTGGAAACATTCTATTTCCTCTTTCTTCTTTTACCTCTACTCCATTTTGTTTTAATAATTCCAATATATCTTTATTTGTAAAATTCTTAAACGCACTATATAAAAATTTACCATTTCCAGGAGTGTTTTCTATAAACTTATCCATTGATAAACTACTTGTTATATTACATCTTCCTTTTCCCGTAATAAGCAATTTTCTTCCACAAGTATTCATCTTTTCTAATAATATTACTTTATTTTTTTGCCTTGCTGATGATATTGCAGCCATCATACCAGCAGGTCCTCCTCCAATTACTATTACATTCATATTTCTACTTCCTATTTCTTATTATATTTTCTATTGCTTTTAATACACCTAATTTACCATATTCATATGTTAGACCACCTTGTTGATATGCAATAAAAGGTTCCCTTATTGGCGCATCACAAGATAATTCTATTGAAGAACCTTGTGTAAAAGCTCCAGCTGCCATAATTACTTTATCTTCATATCCTGGCATATCACCTGGTTCAGCAATAGAATTAGAATCCACTGGTGAACCAGCCTGGATTCCTTGACAATATTTAATTAAATCTTCTGGATTTCCAAATTCTATTGTTTGAACTATATCTGCTCTAACATCATCAAATTTTGGTTCTACTTTATAATTTAATTTTTCTAACATTTTACTTGTTAATACAGCTATTTTTAAGCTACTTGCAACTACACTTGGGGCAAAAAATAATCCTTGTAAAAATTGTCTATTAGAACCAAGTGAAGGTCCAACTTCTTTTCCTTCTCCTGGAAGAGTTAATCTTTCAGCTACTAATTCTATTAGTTTCTTATCTCCTACAACATAAGCACCATTTAGTGCTATACCTGCTCCTAAATTCTTTATTAATGATCCTACTGCAATATTAGCTCCAATTTCTATTGGTTCTTTATCTGTAACAAATTCGCAATAACAATTGTCAATCATTATTATTACATCTTTATCTATTTCTCTTATTACCTTTATAACTTTTTCTAATTGATTTATTGTTATAGCTTTTCTTGTAGAATATCCTCTTGATCTTTGGATTTCTATTACTTTTATTTTTTTGTTTTTCAAAGTCTCTTTTATTTTTTCATAATCAAATTCATTATCTACTAAATCAATTTGCTCATAATTTATATTAAATGCTTTTAATGAACTTGAATTTTCTCTTATTCCTATTACTTCATGTAATGTATCATATGGTTCTCCTGTAATACTTAATAATGTATCCCCAGGTCTTAACAATGCAAATAATGTTACTGTCAATGCATGACTTCCAGAAATAAATTGATTTCTTACTAAACTATCTTCAGCCTTAAATATTTCTGCATATATTTTTTCTATTGTATCTCTTCCAATATCATTATATCCATATCCTGTTGTACTACCTAAATGTATTTCTGATAAATTATTTGACTGAAAAGCCTTTAATACTTTTAAACTGTTTCTTTCACATGTTTTGTTTATTTCTTTAAATACATTTTCTACTTCTTTCTCTGAAAGATTTGCTAAATCTTCTACTTCTTTACTTATTCCAAACTCTTGATACATTTATATCTTCCTTTCTTTTAAGTCAGATAATAGGACGTATTAAGACGTCCTATTATCTTTTGTAAATATTTTTATTCTCCTATTGCATCTGTAAAATAAGCTTCATCATAACCGGAAACTATTCTATAATATTTTCCGATAAAATAAGGTTCTCCATTCTGTATAGGAATATTATATGCTGGTTTAAATATTACTTCTCCGTTTTTGTTTATTACGCCCCATTTACCGTCTTGTTTAATTCCAGCAAATCCTCTAGAATTCAAGTCTGTAGCTTTTTCATATTGATAATCAACTACAACATTTCCAGCGCTATCTATAAATCCCCATTTTCCATTTTGTTTATCTGCATATATTTCGTTGCTTGGGAATAATTCACTAGCTGATTTAACTACACCGTCTTTTCCAACATAACTTGTATCTGTTTCTGAATACACTTTTATATAATCATCTGTAACATCTAATTTTCCATTTTCCATTTGAATTATTAATTGCATATCTTTATTATATAATTCTAATAGATTTCCATTTATAGCTTCCAATACTTCAGTATCATCTATTTTTTGTATAACTTCATATTGTAATGGTAATATTTCTTCTCCATTGCTATTTATTACTCCAGATTTTCCTTCTTTTCCTCCAGCTACAAAATAATCTCCATATAGATATTGAATATAAGAATATTGATTATTAATAAGTACTGCATTGTTAGAAGAAATTACACCATAATTATTATTTTGGTCAATAGTTATTTTATAATTTTCATTTTCTGTGTTAATTATACTTGCAAATTCTGAACTAGATTGTTCCTCTCCAGATAAAGTATATGTTTTAGTAAGACCTTCCTTGCTAGCAACTATATATTGGCCTGGTATATCTAATGAATCAAATTCAACATTCATTATTTGTTTTCCCTCTAAATCTAAAACACCATATTTGTTGTCTTTTTGAACTATTAATAATTTGCTTTCTTCATCATAATTTATAGATTGATAATCATTATCTAATAATAATTTATTATTTTTATACAATTGTACCTTTTTATCTTTTTCTGTAATTAAGTATATATTGTCATCATCTTCTACATTATTTATTCTGTATATCTTGTCAAATACAGTATCTAAAACTACTTGGCGATTATAATCTATATAACCATATTGTGTTTTATCTTCTTGAGTAACACCTACAATATATCCATCAAGTTCATATTGTCTATCATTACTATAATAGTTATCACCATTTATAACATCATATTTAAAATCTAATAACTGTCCTCCATTTATGCTTATTACACCATATTTTCCATCTTTTTTTACAATTATTTCTCCCTCTCTATATGGCATATTTCTTATTTCATCATATTCTGGCTTTGTTATTTGTTTTCCTTCAAAATCTATTAAACCATATTTATTATCTTGTTTATATTGTAATACAGTTTTTTCATAAGGTATATTACTTACTATTTCTTTAATTTCTATAGTATTTACATCAGAATACTCTGATAAAATCTCTTCAGCATTTTCATTTAGTACCTTAGTTTTGTAACTACCTGTTGCACCATCATAATCATATATACATACAAAAATTGGTTTAGTAGGATTTGGCATCTTTATTGTGTTATATTCTGTTGGAATTATTTCATTTCCATCTCTATCTATAATTCCAGATTTTCCATTACTAATTACTTTATAATATTTAATATCCTCCTCCGATATTTTTTCTACTGTGTAGTTTTGCTTACTCTTATTTATAGCTATAACTATTCCTACAATAATTGCTATAAGTATTAGTATTATTGCTACTACAATTATTATTCTTTTTGTTTTAATATTGTTTTTTCTTTCTTTAAATTTCATTGCATTTCCTCCTATTGGAATATTTCCCATTTATCTTTGGTTTTACTCATTTTTCTTAAATTATTATATATTTTTGAGATTTATATGTCAATGAAATTAATATAAACTTAGACTTTAGATTTAATATATTTACATTCCTGTTTTAGGTAATTTCTTTACTTCTAAATTTTTTTGTTTTATTTCAAACTCTGGAATATCTGTTTTTCTATTTTTTATTGTAACAGTTAATTCCTCATTAAATTCTGTATTAATTTCTATATCTTTATCATATTTTATATATCCCAAAGGAGATTTAATTTCTTTTATATAGTATTTGCCAGGAATTATATTATTTAAGATAGCTTCTCCGTTTTCGTCAGTCTTTATCTCTGAAACAATTACTTTTTTATTTTTATCTAATAATTGAAAAATCGCTCCTTTAAGTTTTGTTGTTCCATCTTCATCTAATTTTATAATTTTTATTTTAGTATTATTTTTACTATATTCACTTTGTATATAACCTTCACCTTCTTCATATGTAATTCCTGTAATCGCATAATCTTGATTGTTTGAATTTGAAGCTCTACCAATAAATATTGGTTTTGTTTCCACATTTGCAATAGCTTTTATTTTTATTTTCCCTCCATCACTTAATTCATTTATTGGAACTGCTATTCTAAACATCTCATTTTTATTAAATTTATTTTTCTCTTTATTATTTGCATCCAGTATTTTTGTTCCTTCTGTTTTTTCTTCTAATTCAATATTATATGAGTCCATTGGTGCTTGACTACTTACACTATAGTTCTTTACTATATAACCTTCTAAATTATTATCTGTTTCCCATTCACTTTTTTCCTCTGTTATATTTATATCAGAAGATATCTGTGTATCATCGCCATCATTAACCTTTTTTAATATATTTTTTAATGCATTCCAAGTCCTTTCTCCTGCCTCTCCTATTGGAGAAAAATCAGATATTTTGTAATTATATAAAACAGAATACACTGCCATTTTAGTTGCCATAAACGCTTCTCCTATTGTTTCACATCCCATTTCTTTTGGTGTTTTATATGGATATCCATTTGTAATTGCCTTCCATATATACACATTTTTTATTAATCCATCTAACTCAACTGAATAACTTATTTCTTCATCTACTCCTTGTTTTGTTTTATCTAAACAATAGGCTGGATATTCTTTACCATCTTTTTTATATACTACAATACTAGTTTTTACTACAATATCACCTTTCTTTAAAAGCCTTCCACAATTTCCTTTGCTATATAAATCTTTACTTTCTATATTTGCAAAACTATAAATATTAATTATATTTATAACAAATAATATGATTGCAAATATAGCAATAAATTTAATTAATATATTTTTCATTTTTTACCTCCAAATTTAATTTTCTTTACTTATTGCTTGCACACAAAGTCTATAATCTGGTCTATTTTCTACACAAGTAATCATTGTTAATTTATCTACACTACTTTTATTTAATTTTGACCAATCCGTATCTTTTATTATTTCAGATGAATTTACAATATATTCTTTACTTTTTCCTTTATATGTATATATAACTAAATCACCTTTTTTTAACTTTTTTAAATTTTTAAAATAATTTACTCTATATCCTCTATTATGTGCAGCCAATCCTATATTTCCATTTTCCTTGCTTGTTTCTATAAAATGTCCGATATTTTTATTCATTACTTGCATACTTGTTCCCTCTTGTATATTTGCATTTAAATTTATCTTTGGGATTTCTAACCTCCATTGACTTAAAATACCTTCTTCTTCAATTTTATTTTCTATATGAATCTCTGTTTTATCTGGAATTGTAATTTCTAAAGAATTTTCAAAAATTTGATTATAATTATAAAAAACTTTTTGATCTAAAAATATAAAAATTATTGATGTAATCATTAATGATAAAATAATTAAATTTTTGTGACTACAATTACATATTGTGACCACCACCTTGCTAGGTTAAGTTTTGAAATAAAATTGCAATTTTATTATTGATTTAAAATTTAAATTGGAATTAAAATTTCCTATAAACGTTTAAATTATATTACTCTCATTTTTAATGTTTGTAAAGCTTTTTCGTAATACAAAAATCGACAAATAATAAATTATTTGTCGATTTTTGTATATTTATTCACCTTTAGCAATGCTTAAATCAAAATAGAATTCTACACCTGTATCTTTATTTACAACACCATAATCATTATTGTAATTATTCATTATGGCTTTTACTAATGCTAAACCTATTCCTGTTCCTCCATTTTCTCTATTTCTAGAAGAATCCACTTTGTAGAAACGTTTCCAAATTCTATTTAAATCTTCATCAGATATATTTTCTCCTGTATTAAATACATAAATTCTTACTTTATCATTTTTCTTTTCTATTTTTATTTCTATGTATTTTTCTCCTAATACCTCATCTGCATGTTTAATTGCATTAGTAAAATAATTTGTAAATACTTGCTCTATATAAAATTCATCCGCATATACATTAATAACTTCTGGATGATCAAATCTTACTTCTATATTTTTCTCTTCTAGCATTACTTTAGATTTTCTAATAACTTCACTAATCAATTCTATAATATTAAAATCCGCATTTCTAAATTCGCGTTTTCCATATTCAAGTTTCATTAATTCCAATAGTTCTTTTACTAATTTATCCATTTTGTTTGCTTCGTCCAAAATTACATCTGCATAAAATTTCCTATTTTCTTCATCAGTATTAACATTTTCAACTAATCCTTCAGCATAACCTTGTATAAGAGCAATTGGTGTTTTTAATTCATGTGACACATCAGAAATAAATTGTGTTCTCATTTCCTCAATTTTAGATTTTTCTTCAATATCTCTTTCAAGTCTTATATTTGAATTTCTTAGTTGCTTTATTGTTGATTCTAGTTTATCTGACATTACATTTATACTTTTTCCAAGCATATTAATTTCATCATTTACCTCTTTTGGATGAAATTTTTTACTAAAATCTAATTTAGCCATTTTCTCAGCTATTTCATTTAATTCTTGTATTGGTTCTGTAAATCTCTTACTAATGAATGTTATAAGAATTGCAGCTATAATTAAAGTTACACCACCGATTAAGTATAAGAAATTATTTGAAATCTTTACACTTTCTTGTATTGTTGATATTGGCATTCTAATATATAAATTATAGTTATTATCCAATTTCCCTGAAAGTAAAATATATGTTATATTACTACTTTGATCTTTTACTTTCTTTATATTTAAATCTTTGTTTGCATATATTACATTATTTCTATTCGATTGTTCATTTAAGCCATTTATAGAATTCATAGTTTCTATAAAATTTTCATTAGATGTGTATAAATTTATGCCATCCTGTGTTTCTAGTAAAATATCATAACCACCTTTTAGTGCATAATTTGACAATGTATTTTGAATTGTTTTTTCTGATTGTACTGTATTATATTCCATATTTACTTCGTCATATATCTTTTTTAATGCTCCTTGCTTAGAATATAAATAAAAAGATTCTAAAACTATGTTATTTAATAAGATTAAAAAAGCTATTATCATTATAACTGCTATTGCTAATGTAAAAAATAGTTTATAACGTATAGAATTATGAAGATTTCTTAATTTTACCACTATTTTACCTCAAACTTATACCCTACTCCACGCATTGTTTCGATGTATTTTCCTTTTTTACCTAATTTATGTCTAATCTTTTTTATATGACTGTCTATAGTTCTTGAATCTCCATAATAATCATAGTTCCATACATTATTTAATATCTTGTCCCTAGATAGTGCAATATTTTCATTATCTACTAAATATTTTAATAATTCATATTCTCTTAAGCTTAATTCAATTTGTTTTCCATCTACTTTTACAGTTCTTCCTTCTGGATCTATTACAATTCCGCCATAATCCTTTGTTTTATTAGTATCTTTTCTAGTTCTTTTTAATATAGCTTCTACTCTAGCAACTAATATTTTTGGACTAAATGGTTTAGAAATATATTCATCTACACCTAGTTCAAATCCAAATAATTCGTCCTGTTCCTCTCCTCTTGCAGTAAGCATAATTATAGGAACTTTAGATGTTTGTCTTATTTGTCGCAAAACTGACCATCCATCTAATTTTGGCATCATTACATCTAATAATATCAAACTAATTTTATTCTTATTTTCTTCAAATATTTCTAAAGCTTTTTCTCCGTCCTCTGCTTCTAATATACTATATCCTTTTTGTGCAAGAAAATCTTTAATTAGTTTTCTCATTCTTGATTCATCATCTACTACTAAAATAGTTTCATTAACCATAGTTTTCGCTCCTTTTTACATAGTTATTATATATTATAATGGCCTTTTTTGTCCAGTTTGTGAACATATTTAAAATATTTATTTATTTCTTTAATTTTTTTGTTCTCTTTTATCACTAAACACCATAAAAATAAAACTATTATCACTATTGACATATTTTTAAAATATAAAATAGCTATGCTTGCAATTGCAGTTATAAGACTCATAATTATTGTATTCACCCAATTTGTAATTTTATATGCTTCTATATTTCCATATATTATTCCTAATATTCTATTTAAAATTTGTCCTCCATCTAATGGATATACAGGTAGTAAATTAAATATTGCTATTACTAAATTTACATATACTATTTTAGGTAATTTTAAAAAGTCAAAAATTAATGCAATTATTATATTAGAAATAGGTCCCATCATTAAGATTATTATTTTTCTTATATTATTATATTTATTAATATTTTCATGAAATCCTAATGAAATTCCTAATATTTCTATTTTTAAAGATTTTATTTTATATCCTAATATGATTCCTGTTAATAAATGAAAAAATTCATGAATTATTACAAAAATCATAAACAATATGTACATTTCTAGTTGCTTAAATATAAGAAACAAGAATAATACCAAAAAAATTTTTATATCTATTTTAAATTCCATAAATCACTCTTTCTTAAAATTTTAACACCATATCTGGATCAACATATCTTTCGTTTTTTCTTATCTCAAAATGTAGATGTGGACCTGTTACATTTCCTGTAGCACCCACTTCTGCTATAGGTTCATTTTGTTTTACATAGTCACCTTCCTTTACATATAATTTATTACAATGTGCATAATAGATTGCAACATCATCTTTTTCTATTCGTAAGTGTTTTCCATAATCACCTTCACTTGAAGCTATTTTTACTGTACCATCTAGAGCGGCATATATAACTGTTCCAACATTTGCTGCAATATCTATTCCAGTATGTTCTTTAGGCACAGTTTTAGTTGTTGGCTCTCTATGTCCGTATCTTGATGTTATAGTTCCCTGTAATGGTTTTATTAGAGTATATTTACTCTTAATATCATTTGCATCAATTTCCATTTGTGATAAGTTAGTTACTTCTTTACTTTCTTCTGAAGCTCCTCCTATATTTTCAGATATTTCATTTTGAATAATATTTTCTATATTATTATCTATAACATTTTGATTTTCATCTGTTGCAAATGCATTTTGACTCGAAAACCAATTAGTAAAATTATTATATAATTCTTTAAAATTGATATCATACCCAAGAATTTCTTTAGTTTTATTTACCAAATCTTTAGAAAAAAGTTCTTCACTATTTTTTGAATAATAAAATAGTGAATATATTGCAAGGCAAATCAAAATTTGAACTAGCATTTTTTTTAATAATTTTATCTTATATTTAGAGATTTTATTTTTACTCTCCCTTTTATTTAAATTTATTCCTTGTTGTTTATTTCTATATACCTCCTCAGCTCTTCTTATTCTTTCTTCAGTTGATAAAACTCTTTCCATGATTTCCTCCATTCATATGTAATTAATCTGCCATAATGGCTAAGCTTTAGTACACTTACCAGTTCTCAATTGTTTTTTTAGATAAGAACAAAAGGTGCATGATTAAAGTTTTATGCCCTTTTAAAAGAAATTACATGCCCCGTCTTTGTTCTTTTGCCAAAATTGCACAGCGATTTTGTGTGAAATTTTTTTATATAATAAAGACCTTTTCTTTTGTAATATATTTGTACAATATATTCAAAGTAGAGATCTTTTATGTTTAAAAAAATAAATTTTGCATAAAAATTATAGATATTAAAATTATAACTATTGATAAAGATACCTTTTTTAACTTTTCATATTTTTTTATCATTTTTTCATAATTTCTATTCTTTTTTATATCTGTTATATCTTTTAAATATTCTGTAATAACCATTTCTGCTTCTTTTACAATATATCCTTTCTCAGGATTTATACATTTTTTATTATTTCTGACTTTTTTTATAAATTCTTTTTCTCTTTTTTTAACTCCTGGTTTTAAGACTACCCAAGCTTCTGATACTATATTTGATGGTAAATTTTTTATTAACACCATATTCTCATTTTCTCTTATTTTCATATGTATCCTCCTAAATTTGTATTTTTATTATATAGATAATTTACAAATTTAGGAATTTTATACTTTCAATTATAAATTTTGATGTTTTTTGTGATAAATCAAATATAAAGTCTTTATTTACATTTTGTAATATTTCGAAATTTTCTTTTGAATCTTTTTTATTTATACCTACTATTCCTTTTATTGATATATCACCTATTTTGCATAAATCTTTTTTTAACGCTCTTCCTACATCTAATTTATTTTTTAATACATAAATTTTTCCTACTAAAAGTTTATCTCCTAATGCAGAATCTATGGATACAATATATGGTTTATGATATTTTTTATTTATTTTCTGTGTAATCTTAATAATATTATTTGCATTAACATTATATTTTAAATTTCCAATAATATTAATTTTAGGATGATTAATATTATTTTTTAATATTTCTCCTATTATTGGGCCAAAACTATCTCCGATAACTTTATTTGTTCCAATACATAAAAAAATTAAATTAGAATAATTAAAATTATCTAATTCGTCCAAAAAATTAGCATATACCTTATTATTTACAGACATTTCATCCTCCATAATTACAGTATATGCTATTTTCTTAAGTGTATTCACTTAAAAAGTTTTACCTTTTACTTAAGTTATAAGGTCTTTGTGAAATAAAATCTTAGATCTATACACAATTTAATTTTTGGCAATTATTATGTTTATATCTTTAGAATTATAATATTTTTTAAATAAATCATCAGAATAACCAGCAACTTCATTCGTTATAAAAAATGTTGTATAATCTTTATCTATTAACTTACTTAAAACTTTGTCGACATTATCTAAGTCAGTTAATTCAACTCCATACATTCCGATATTCTTAAAAAAATTAAAACTCGTCTTATCATGAATTGATTTTATATAAGATATCTTCGTAATAATCACCTAATATTATTATATACAATTTTATTTTTTTTATTACTTAATTTTCATTTTTATTATTTGGAAAATCTATAATTTTGTTTTCAACTTTTAAATTTTTTATAATTTCTTCTAATTCTTCTTTTGAAACTAAATATTTTTTATTACAAAAATGACAGGTTAATTCAGCTTTTCCATCTTCTTCTAAAATTTCCATTAATTGCTCTTTTCCTATTGTTGATAATGCATTTTTCATTTTTTCTTTAGAGCAATCACATTCATATATTGGATTTATATTTTCTTCTATTATTCTAACATCTTTATCTCCGGTAATTTTTTTAGCAATTTCAATTAATGTTAATCCTTCATCTAACATTCTTGATATTGCTCCTGCTTCAAAAATATTTTTTTCTAATTTGGCAATATCTTCGTCTGTAGCATCTGGCATTGCTGATACTAAATATCCTCCTGCTGATTTTACACCATTTTTATCTACTAATACTCCCAAAGCTACTGCAGATTTTGTTTGTTCTGATTCCGCATAATATCTTGCAAAATCTTCTGCAATTTCTCCTGATGAAAGTGGAACTATTCCAATATATGGCTTTTTTAATCCTAAATCTTTTATAACATTTAAGAATCCATCATTTCCAACAGCCATTCCAACATCTAGTTTGCCAAATTCATTAAGAGGTACATCAACATATGGATTATTTACTGTTCCTTTTACTTTCATTTTTCCATTTACTATTGCAACCATTGTTCCTATTGGGCCATTACCTTTTATTTGTAAAGTAATATTATCTTCTTCATCTTTTAAATCTGAGCCCATAATACTTGCCATAGTAAGTAATCTTCCTAATGCTGCTGTGCTTACAGGAGTTAAGTCATGTATATTTCTTGCTTGTTCAACTAAATCTGTAGTTAATGCACATGTTACAGCAACTCTTCCATTATATGCTAAAAATTTTTTTATTTCGTTTTTCATTTTTCTCGTCCTTTCCATGTCTCATCACTTTTTAAAAATACAATAAATTCTTCCAAATCTGGATATGCCATTTTAAACTGCTCTCTAATATTTTTTGTAACACCCAATGCGGTGGCATATACCATATAATTATCCCATAATTCTACTTCTTCTGCTTTTCTTTCATCTAAAATTGAATAATCTTCTACATACTTCTTAAATCCAAGCCATTTTTCTTTTTCTTTTCTTCCTTTTTCTGTTAACACGTTATTATATTTTTTCACTCTATCAAATAAAATAATTCCTACCTGTATATCTATAACTAATGTTAATATTGTCAATATGTAAGTTATAGGATTCGCTAAACATACCAAAATTATCATTATTGTTGATAGAAAAAATATACTCCATAATATTAAATAAAAATAATTAGTTTCTCTTTTCTTATAATTATCTAAATTAAATAAACCTTTTTCTAATATTCTTTTCTTTGATTCTTTAATAAGACAATCTCTTAAGTTTTTAACTTCTTCTTGGTGTTCTACAATATAATATTTTAAATCTTCTAAAGTTATATATTCTGACTTTGTTGCTTTTTTCAAAAACTGTAGTACATTTTTTTCATCTTCTAATAAATAAGGTTTCTTATTTAAATCTAATATTCTTATTTTTGTTTTGCAATCGTCACTTGTATTTTCTTCTTGAATAATTTCAATCTTATTCTTAAGTTTTAAGTCTAATATTGCTGACATAAATACATTTTCTAATTCAATAGAATCAAAATTTTCTTTCACTAACTGTACAACTTCACTTGGTGTTAAATCATTTTCTTTAATAAGTTCTCTATAATAATCTATATCTCTTTTTACATTTTTCGTATTTTCATTTTTTGTTTTTTTCTTAAATTTTTTTATAAGTTTTATTGTAAGAAAAATTATTAATAATATTTCTAATAAAGAAATAATTACAATTGTAGCAATAAATTCAGGATTATATTGCTTCCCATTGATATTTTGTGCCAATGTATAATTAGGTATTATAAAAATATTTATTATCATTATTATATTAAATAATATTTTTTTCTTAATATTTAACTTCTTCATATCGTTCCCCTTATAACATACAATAGCTTTTTTATAAGTTTTCTATACAGATAGAAAATCTGTTGAAGCTTATTTTTATGTTCTTCAACAGATTTATTTTAATTCTATTGTTTTTCAAACATATCTTTTCCTACTCCACAAATTGGGCAAACCCAATCATCTGGTATATCTTCAAATGCTGTCCCTGGAGCTATTCCTGAATCTGGATCTCCTTTTTCTGGATCATAAACATATCCACAAGCTAAACAAACATACATCTTTATCACTCCTTTTTTTATTTTTTATATATAAAACCTTGAATTTAGGTTAAATATCATCTCTTGGCATAAACATATCTTTTCTTTCTCCACACACTGGACATCTCCAATCATCTGGCAAATCGTAAAATTCTGTATTTGGATCAATTCCAGCAGTTTCATTTCCTACTTTTGGATTATATATATATTTACAATTTGAACATTCATATGAACATCCTTCTTCTCCACGTAAATTAGAAAAACTTCTATATCCTAATGCAATTACAGCAATAACCATTAGTGCAAATGATATTGCTTTTATTATTCCACTTTCAAACAATATTACTGCAAACATTCCAAATGTAGCACTTATTCCATAAAGTATATAAACAGATTGTTTATGTGAAAATCCTTTTCTTACCAATCTATGATGTAAATGACCTTTATCTGCTTTAAATATTGCTTTTATAGATTTACCATTATGTAATCTTCTAAATATTGCATAAATTGTATCAAATATAGGTAGTCCTAATACTATAACTGGTAGAACAATTACCACAGCTGTATATGTTCTTGCTACTCCTAAAATTGAAACAACTGATAATGTAAATCCTAGGAAATTAGAACCTGTATCACCTATAAAAGTTTTGGCTGGATTAAAATTAAATGGTAAAAATCCACATAGTGCTCCACCCAATGCAGTTATCATAATAATTGCAATTAATGGCGAATTATTTAGTGAAAATATTATTAAAAGTGAAATACAAGAAATCATTGTTATTCCAGATGATAAACCATCTAATCCATCCATTAGATTTATTGCATTAGTTATTCCAACAATCCATATAATTGTTAAAATAATAGTCAATGCTTCATTTGCAACTGCAGAATCAAAAATTGGAATTGTATCTACAATTCTTATTCCTGCCACTACAACTGCAATAGCTGCAAGTACTTGTCCAGTAAGCTTCGTTAGTGGTTTTATACCTTTTGTATCATCTATAAAACAAGTTATACCTAATATTAGTACTCCTACAAAAAAGCCGATTAATTTTACACCATATTGTGGTTTTCCAAATAAATTTAGCTTAGATGCATCTTCTATCGACATTGTAATTAATAAATATATACACGAAACTACAAATCCTGCAATTACCGCAATTCCTCCAAGTTTTGGTATTGATTTGTGATGCATTCTTCTATTATCTTTTGGTACATCTACTGCCCCTACTTTTTTTGCTAATTTTATAGAATATGGTGTCATCATAAATGCTGTTATAAATGCTAATAAAAAGGCTATTGCTATATCTCCCCACATTTTTTAACACCTCTATTTCATATTCTCATTTTCTATTTTAGCTAGCATATCCAATCTTTCTTGATACCTTCCACCTTTAAATGGTGTTTTTAGCCATTTATTTATAATATTAATACATTCTTCAAAGCTCATAGTATCTCCAGATAATGCAATTACATTTATATCATCGTCTGCTTTTGCAGCTTCTGCTAATTTTTCATCAGTTACACTTGCTGCTCTAATTCCTTTAAATTTATTTGCAACCATTGTCATTCCATAACTTGATCTGCAAATTAGAATCCCTTTATCAGCCTCATTATTTATTATTGCCTTTGAAACTTTTTCTGCATAAATAGGATAATCTGTTCTTTCTGGTGAAAAAGTTCCATAATCTTTATATTCTATATTATTTTTATCAAAATATTTTTTTATACCTTCTTTTAATTCATATCCTCCATGGTCTGCGCCTATAGCTATCATTAAAAGACCTCCTTTTGTATTCTTTTTTAATATAACACATGATTTTTTATAATACAATAATTTACTATAAAAAGAATTATTTTTAGTTGCTTAAATTATCGAAATACGATATAATTTTTTCGGGTGATGATATGAATATAAATTTTAAATATATTTTTGTAGTTATCTTAATATTAATTTTAGTAATTTGCGTATTTTCATTTTCAACATTAAACACTGAAACAAATAATATAGTTTTAAATACTACTATTATTAATGACGCCTCTAATATTATTGGAAATGAAATTAAATTACCTGATAGAATTATTTATAAAAATAATGATAATAAATATTTTGAATTTGAGAAAGATTCAACCGATTATAATAATTTAATAAATATCTTAAATGTCTGCATTGTTTCATATACTGACAGTGGGAAAGCTCTAACTTTAAATGAAATAAATTCTTTACGTGACAAATCATTCCTAGAATTTGACTATAATACTGCAAGTAAAAATTTTCTACTTGCATTTGATAATAATACTTTAATTAGATTGTTTAAAAGTAGTGGACAGATATGTTCCTCTGCATTACAAAATATTGATTATTTAAAAAATACTTTAGCTAATTTATCAGAAAAAAAATCCTCTTCTGATTTTAATTATAAAATCTTCCCTTTAGTAAATTCTATATCCCTTGAAACTTTAGAATCAGATAGTGAATTGGATAAAATACAAGAAAATATATATCAAATTAAAATTTCTGACTATGATACTTACGAAAATTTCAAAAATAAATATAATCTAAATATTCCTAGCATTTCTTCTGATTCTTTTGAAAATAATATTGTAATTTTGACAATAAGCAATTTTAGAGATATTGATGTAGAAGTAAATATTGGTAATATCAGATATACTTATTCAGGAAATTCTAATACATATACACCAAATGTTTTGCTTGTAAGTAAAATTGTAAATTCTAATTGTATTTATAATACAGATTTAACAATTCCTACTTCTGAAGAACTTGCTGAATATCATGATGAACAGGTAAATAATCTTGATAAAAATATTTTTGCAACAAATTTTACACAATTCTATAAAGAATATACTTCCTCTTCATCAAAAATATCCAAAAGTGAAGCACAAAAAATTGCTGATATTGGTTTTTCTGAAGTCGAACGAATTGTTGGAAAATATCCAGAAAGTTCTGAAACCTACGCTTTAAGGGATGTTCATCCTAATAACTTATTTTTTAGAAAATATTATGAATATGATTTTTCTGATCCAACTACTGTAACTGCTCATTGCTTTAGCAGAGAGGATGAACTTGGTAATGGAATTACAATATATGTAGATAATAAATTAGGTAAAATTATAGGTGGAAATGCTTTTGGTGATTAATGTATTAAATTTGCCCCATTCTAGTAGATTTTTTGCAGGATAAAGACATGAAAAAATTTTTCTAATGTATATATCCATTGAATTATCTAGCTTTAGAGATGGTTGATGTATC
>CALYAJ010000008.1 GCA_944393485.1 uncultured Clostridia bacterium | reverse complement strand
CGCCTTTCAGGTGGTGAGCAAGTAATTCCCCTTCTAGGGGATGAGCAAACCACCCGTTCACGGGTGGTTATGATTAATGGAAAAGATCATATAATTCTCTTTTTAACCGAGGAGAAAGAGAATTATATTTATCTTCTTTCCTACTATCAAAATCTCGCATAAAAAATGAAATATCACTTGGAGTGAGATTATCAAGCTTTAAGAAGTTTTTGATAGCATATTGATATGCTCGTAAGAAATCCAAAGCACGCGATTTTTCAGCTTCTAAATTTTTAGTATTTGTTATGCTAGAGTCACTTTGATAGGTATAGTTATAGCCAACATAATCTATTCCAAGGACTGTACTAGCCTTTGCAATTAGAAGCGGAATAAGTGCTAAGTCTTCATGGCATTGTAATTGCGGAAGAAAAAGTAATTCTGAAAAGACAGATTTTTTCATCGCAAAAAGCCAAAATAGAGCATACTTTTTGTCAGGATTGGACCATAATTTTAGAGCTTCCATTCCAGACATAATACGATATAGATTGGAATCACAATTATATCGTTGATGGTTTTTCTTCGGGTCATCACCTACAAGTTTACAATGAAACCTAACGATTTTTGGAAATCCAAATTTATAGATAACATCGGTCAATTGAGCCAATAAATCCGAATTAATGGTGTCGTCTGCGTCAACTTGAAGAATATATTCACCAGTTGCCAGACTAATCCCTCGTCTACGAGTTTCTGAGACTCCTGAATTTGGAAAGTTAAAAAGTTTTATCCTGCAATCTGATTGCAAAAAACTTTCAATAATCTTAACAGTATTATCAGTAGAACCATCATTTACAATGACTACTTCAAAATCTGTGTAAGATTGATTTAGAATACTTTCCAGACATTTCCGTATAGTCTTTTCTGCATTATATACGGGAATAACGATTGAATATAGTGCCATAAACTCATCCTCTCTGCTACTATATAAGCTAAATAGATATTAATTATATTACGAAAAAAGCAATTAGTCAATTGTAATAAAATTAAAATTATGATATATTAATGAACTATAAAATGGAGGTTTTTATGAAGTATAAAGAAATAATAGATAAAATGTCTTTAACAGAAAAAGCAAGTTTATGTGTGGGAGGAGATTATTGGCATAGTAAAGCAATAGAAAGACTTAATATTCCAAGTATCACTATGTCAGATGGACCACATGGATTAAGAGTTCAAAAAACAAAAGCAGATAATTTGGGAATTAATGAAAGTGAAATTTCAACTTGCTTTCCAGCTTCATCAACAATAGGAAATAGTTGGAATAAAGAAACTACATACACATTAGGAAAATGTTTAGGAGAAGAAGCTGCTTATGAGGATGTAGATATTGTTTTAGGTCCTGCTATAAATATTAAAAGAACTCCTTTGTGTGGAAGAAATTTTGAGTATTTCTCAGAGGATCCACATTTGACTGGAATTCTAGCAACTGAATACGTAAAAGGTCTGCAAGCAAATGGAGTAGGAGCTTGTGTAAAGCATTTTGCAGCTAATAATCAAGAAAATAGAAGAAGAACAATAAATGCTGTAGTAGATGAAAGAACCTTAAGAGAAATTTACTTAAAAGCTTTTGAAATAATTGTAAAAGAAGCAAAACCATGGTCTATTATGAGTGCATATAATAAGCTTAATGGAACATACTGTAACGAAAATCAAGAATTAATGAATATATTAAGAAAAGAATGGAATTTTGATGGTTTAGTTATAACAGATTGGGGAGCAGAAAATGATAGAGTTTCAGGTTTGATTGCGGGTAATGAGATAGAAATGCCTGGTGGCAGAGGAAATGGTGTTGAAGAAATTGTAGAAGCGGTAAAAAATAAGAAAATATCAGAAGAATATCTAAATGAAGTAGTTAGTAGAATTTTAGAATATGCATTTAAAGGAGCTGAAAGAGAAACTTTAAAAGAATATAATAGGCAAGAACACCATAATATAGCAAGGAAATTAGCAGAAGATTCTATTGTTTTATTAAAAAATGATGAAAATATATTGCCAATAAAAAATAAAAAAGTGGCAGTTATAGGAGATATGGCTAAAAGCCCAAGATATCAAGGTGCTGGTAGTTCTACAATAAATCCATATAAGTTAACTAATTTGTTAGATTGTTTAAAAGCTCAAGGTATAGAATGTAGTTATGCACAAGGCTATGAAAGAATAGAGAGTGAAAATGATGTGGATTTAAGAAAAGAATCTATAGAAGTTGCTAAGAATAGTGAATTAGTAATATTATGTGTTGGTCTTACAGAAAATTTTGAATCTGAAGGAATGGATAGATTTACATTAGATATTCCAGATAATCAAAATAAATTAATAGAAGAAATTTGCAAATTAAATAAAAAAGTAGTAATTGTACTTTCAAATGGTTCGCCAATTTTAATGCCATGGAAAGATACTGTACAAGCAATAATAACAGGTTACCTAGGAGGTGAAGCGGGGGCTGAAGCAATGGCAAATTGCTTGACCGGAAAAGTAAATCCTAGTGGAAAACTTGCAGAAACCTATCCATTAAGTTTAGAAGATACACCTTGTTATAATTATTATCCGGGAACAGAAGTAAGTGTGGAATATAAGGAAAGTATTTATGTTGGATATAGATATTATGATAAAATAAATAAGGAAGTGTTATTTCCTTTTGGATATGGTTTAAGTTATACAAATTTTGAATATTCTAATTTAGAAGTGAAAGATGACAAAGAAAATATCATTATAAAATTCAAAATAAAAAATATAGGAGAAGTATCTGGAAAAGAAATTGCACAAGTATATATAGGACAAGAAAATTCAAAAGTATTTAAAGCTAAAAAAGAATTAAAAGGATTTGAAAAAATTGAATTAAATCCAACAGAAGAAAAGGAAGTAATAATAAAAATAAAGAAAGAAGAATTAGCTTATTATGATGTAGAAGAAAATAAATGGTGTATAGAACAAGGGCAATATAATATCTATGTAGGAAAAAATGTAGAAGATATTGTATTAGAAGCTAATTTAGAACTGAATGGTGTCAATAAAAATAAAGAGTTCCCAAACGCATATGTAACCGGAACAATTGAAAATGTTAGTGATAATGATTTTGAAGAAATATTGGGACATAAAATACCTACAAGATATATTGATTTAAAGGATTTAACTGTAGAAAATACATTAGAGCAATTTAAAAATACTAAAATAGGCAAAAAGATATTCGAACACGAAATGGAAAAAATGGATAAATTAATGAAAGAGCAAAATGTAAATAAAGCAACAAAGGTAATGATGGATTTACAAAAACCATTAAAGAAATTTTACGAAAAGAAAAGTAGTAAATATACAAGAGAAATGGTAGAAGAATTTATAGAAGTAGCTAAGAAAAATGAGGAGAATTTCGACTTGGATTTTGTGAGATTGTATCTAAAATAATTAGCATAATTGAAGGAGGATTATATAAATTGATAAAAGCAGTATTTATAGATATTGATGAAACATTAACAAATTCAAAAAGAGAAGTAAGTGAAAAAACATTATACGAAATAAAAAGATGTAGACAAAAAGGAATTAATATAATATTAACATCTGGAAGGGCTAGAAAAGATGCAATAAATTATCAAGAACAAGTAGGTGCAAGTCCATATATTATTTCTTCTAATGGAGCTTCTTGTTATGATGTAGAAAAGAAAAAAGAAATATTTAGTGATTCAATAAAAAAGGATATAGTAAAACAACTATTAGAATATGCTGAAGAAAATGATGAAACAATAAAATTTAATTATAAAGATGAAATAGTTTTAAATAAAGCTGCTTTCCCAGATGAAAAAGATAAAGAAAAAACAATTAAAGAATTAGAAAATATTATAGAAACTGAAAATATCTTACAATGTGTATTATCAAGTTCTGATATTGAGAAATTAATAAAATTTAAAAGTTATTTAGAAAAGAATTTTCAAGGTGTAAAAATAGTAAATGAATCAAAAAAATTGAAAAATCCTGAATTAAAGCCAAGTAAAAATTATTATTGTGATATTGCTTCAGAATCTGTTTCAAAGGGAAATGCTGTACATGCAATGTGTAGATATTTAGATTTAAAAAAAGAAGAGATTATAACAATTGGTGATGGAGAAAATGATATTTCTATGTTTAATATAACTCCAAATTCAATTGCAATGGGAAATTCATTGGAATGTGTAAAAAAACATGCAAAATATATAACAGCATCAAGTGACGAAGACGGAGTAGCAAAAGTATTAGAAAAATTATAATAACAAAAGTAGAAAAGTATACTATAATAAAAAATGGTGTAAAAATTTATCCAAAAATTTCATTTATGAAATATACATTATTAATATTGCTAAAGATTGATGATAAAAGTATAATATTATCATAGCGAAAAAACAGAAAGGACAAGGATATGAGAAACAAAAGAAAAATAATAATTATATCAATAATAACAATTATATTAATATTAGGTATAGCCATAATAAGTGTTAATGGAGCTATACCGTTATTTGGGAATGGATTAAATTTAATGAATGCAAGTATAACTCAAAAGACAGTTGGAAGTGGACTTGAAAGTGCTTATATAGAATGGGATAACTTTGCTAATGCAGATGGATATAATGTGTATATAAGTAATCAAAATGGAGGTTATACACAATTAGACAATGAATTAATAAGATTATATAAAGATGGAAGCAGTTCATATTGGAGGGCAGATGCAGTTGGACTTAAAGCTGGAAATTATAAATTTAAGGTTGTTCCAATAGTAGACGGAAATGAAGATACTGCAAGCCAAGTAGAATCAGAAAATATAACAGTAGAAGCACATGATAGAACAGGTTTTGCATGGGTAAATGGAGCTACTACTGGAGCATACAATCTTGATGGAACTATAAAAGATAATGCTAATATTATATATGTTACAGAGGATACAAAAAATACAGTTTCATTAGATGTACAAACAAGTTCAAGTGGTAAAGTAGAAAATGCCAAAGGATTACAAAATATTTTAGATTTATACAAAAAGGGATATGAATCTAAACCTCTAGTAGTAAGAATAATAGGTAAAGTTACAGATCCTTCTACACTAGATGGAGGAGATATTGTTATTAGTGGAAGTGGATCAGATAAAAGAATAAATTGTGGAATAACATTTGAAGGAATTGGAGAAGACGCAACTTTATATGGATATGGAATTAGAGTAAAAAATGCCTCTAATGTAGAAATTAGAAATATAGGAGTAATGCTAACAGATAGTGATGAAGGTGATAGCATTGGTCTTCAACAAGAAAATGACCATGTATGGGTACATAATTGTGATTTGTTTTATGGAGAGCCAGGAAGTGACTCAGATCAAGTAAAGGGAGATGGAGCATTAGATTGTAAAAAATCTACATATATAACATTCTCATATAACCATTTCTTCGATACAGGAAAAAGTAATCTTTTAGGATTAAGTGAAAATACAACAGATGATTTATATATAACATATCATCATAATTGGTATGATCATTCAGATTCTAGACATCCAAGAATTAGATTTTATTCAGCACATGTATATAACAATTATTATGACGGAAATTCAAAATACGGAGTTGGAGCATGTTTAGGTTCATCTGTTTTAGTAGAAGGAAATTATTTTAGAAATTGTAAAAAGCCAATGATGATTTCTATGCAAGGGTCAGATACAAGTGGAACATTCTCTAAAGAAGATGGAGGTATGATTAAAGCATATAATAATTATATGATTGGACAAGAATCATACATCCCATATTCACAAGATAATAAAAGTTTTGATGCATATGAAGTATCAAGTATTGATGATAAGGTACCTAGTTCTGTAACATCTTTACAAGGCGGAAAGACATATAATAATTTTGATACATCAAGTATCATGTATGAATATAAAGCTGATTCACCAGAAGAAGCAAAAAATAAAGTAGAAAAATATGCAGGCCGTTTAAATGGTGGAGATTTTAAATGGACTTTTGATGATTCTAAAGATGACGAATCAGATAAACTAAATGCAGAACTAAAAAATGCTTTAGAAAGTTATGAATCAAATTTATTATCAGTAGGTGGTGATTCTATTGATATGCCAGAGGAGCCAACACCAGAGCCAGATGTGATAAGTGTAGAAAGTGTATCTTTAAATTCACAGACTGGTGAATTAAGAGTTGGAGAGCAAACAACATTAATAGCAACAATAACGCCAGATAATGCAACAAATAAATCAGTAACATGGAAATCAGACAATACAGAAGCAGCAACTGTAGAGAATGGAGTAGTAACAGCAGTTGGAGAGGGAAAAGCAAATATAACAGTAACAACAGTAGATGGAAATAAAACTGCAACATGTGAGATAACAGTTTTGCCAGAAGAAGAGCCAGAACCAGAGGTTATAAATGTAGAGAATGTAACATTAAATTCACAAAATGAAGAATTAAAAATAGGAGATACTGTAACATTAGTTGCAACAATAACACCAAGTAATGCAACAAATAAAAATGTAACATGGAGCTCAGACAACACAAATGTAGCAACCGTAAATAATGGAGTAGTAAGAGCAGTAGGAGAAGGAAAAGCAAATATAACAGTAACAACAGTAGATGGAAATAAAACTGCAGTATGTGAAATTACAGTATTACCAAAAGAAGAGCCAGAGCCTGATCCAGAACCAGAAGTAATAAATGTAGAAAATGTATCGTTAAATATACCAAGTGATGAACTAGAAATAGGAGAAACAGTAGCATTAGTAGCAATAGTAATGCCAAGTAATGCAACAAATAAAAATGTAACATGGAGCTCAGACAACACAAATGTAGCAACAGTAAATAATGGAGTGGTAAGAGCAGTAGGAGAAGGAAGTGCAAATATAACAGTAACAACAGTAGATGGAAATAAGACTGCAACATGTATGATTACAGTACTTCCAGAAGAAGAACCAGAGCCAGAACCTGAACCAACACCAGAGCCTGATCCAGAGCCAGAAGTAATAAATGTAGAAAGTGTAGCACTAAATTCACAAAATGAAGAATTAAAAATAGGAGAAACAACAACATTAGTAGCAACAGTAATGCCAAGTAATGCAACAAATAAAAATGTAGTATGGAGTTCAGATAATACAAATGTAGCAACAGTAAATAATGGAGTAGTAACAGCAGTAGGAGAAGGAAGTGCAAATATAACAGTAACAACAGTAGATGGAAATAAAACTGCAGTATGTAAAATTACAGTAGTAGACGAACAGGAAGATGTAATTTCTACAATATCTTATGATATTACAGATTCAACTAATAAAAATGTTACAGCAACTATTACATTTAATAGAAATGATGTTACAATAACTAATAATGACGGAAGCAATCAATATGTATTTGAAACAAATGGTGAATTTACATTTGAATATGTTGATTCAGAAGGAAATACTGGAACAAATACGGCTAGAGTTAATTGGATAGATAAAGAAGAACCTGTATTGGAAATTGAATATGAAAATATAAATGGTGGAAAAGAATTTAAAGTAACGATTAAATCAAATGAAGAGTTATTAGAAGTAGATGGTTGGGAATTATCTGAAGATAGGAGGTCAATGTCTAAAACATTTAGTGCTAATGAAAATATTGTCATAGAAGTAAGCGATTTAGTAGGAAATGTAACAGAAGCTACAATAAATGTAGACAGTATACAAAATAGTGAAAATAATGATAATGAAAATAATACAAATGACAATGCTTCAGATAATCAAGAAGATAACACTGTTGCAAGCGGAAAATTACCATATACAGGATTTGAAACAATAGTTAAAATCTTTATAGGACTAGCAATAGTTGGCAGTATAGTATTTTATGTAAGATATAAAAAATTGCAAATTAAATAATGAAAAATAAGAAGTGAGGGCAGAAATGTCCTCGCTTTTTTGTTAGTGGAAACGTTCTTCTGCAAGGAACAAATCATTGTAATTAAAACAAGCTATTACCACATAGAATAGTAAAAAGATATTACTAATAAGAGGTGAAAAATGCAAACAACATGTAGTATAAAAAACAAAAAGATGATGATGTGGGCAATAATTATAGCTTTAGTACTAATGTTTCTATTAATTATACGAATTGCAGTAATTCAATTTGTAGATGGAGATAAATTAAAACAAATGGCATATGAGCAACAAACATTAATTAGGAAAATAACATCTAAAAGAGGAACTATATATGATGCATCAGGTGAAATTGTTTTAGCTAAAAGCAGTACAGTAGAAACAGTTACAGTTAATTCTACTAACATTCCAGAAGATAAAAAGGATATGGTAAGCAAAGCATTATCAGAAATTTTAGATGTTGATTATGAAACTACATTAAAAAAGGTAAATAAAAGAAGTTCAATTGAAACCATTGCCAAAAAAGTAGATAAAGATAAAACAGATGAATTAAGAAAGTGGATGCAAGAAAATAATATAGAAAGTGGAATTAATATAGATGAAGATACTAAAAGATATTATCCATATAGCACACTTGCTTCACAAGTAATCGGATTTTGTGGAAGTGATAATCAAGGATTAGATGGAATAGAAGCAAAATATGATGATATATTAAAAGGAAAAAGTGGTCAAATAGAAAAACTTACAGATGCTAGAGGAGGAGATATGGATCAATTAGAAGAAACATATGTACCTGCAGAAAAAGGAAAAGATTTGGTCCTAACAATAGACTTAACTATTCAATCAATTGCTGAAAAATATTTAGAAAATGCATGTATAGATAATGAATGTACAGATGGTGGAAACGTCATTATTATGAATCCAAATAATGGCGATGTATTAGCAATGGCTACATATCCAAACTATGATTTAAATAATCCATATGAATTAGAAAACAGCGAAAATATGGACAGTAGTGAAAAAAATAAACAATTGCAAGCACTCTGGAGAAATAGAGCAATAGCAGACACTTATGAACCAGGTTCTACATTTAAATTAATAACTTCTTCTGCAGCACTAGAAGAAGGAATAACAACAACTGACAAAGAAGGAGAATTTAATTGTGGGGGAGGTATAGAAGTTGCTGGAGTTAGAATAAAATGCTGGAGGTATTATAGGCCTCATGGAACTCAAAGTCTAAGGCAAGCATTAATGAATTCTTGTAATCCTGTTTTTATTGCATTAGGACAAAAAATTGGAAAAGATAAATATTATGAATATTTAGAGAAATTTGGATTTTTTAAAAAGACAAATATAGATTTACCAGGAGAAGCAAAGGGAATCTTTTTAGCTAAAGATAAAGTTGGACCAGTAGAACTTGCAACAATAAGTTTTGGTCAAAGATTTGAAATTACACCAATTCAATTGGTTACAGCAGTATCTAGTATAGCAAATGGTGGAGAATATATTGAACCTAGAGTTGTAAAAGAAATAATAAATTCCGAAACGGGAGAAAAAGAAGAGATTGAAGTAAAAAAAGGTAATAGAGTAATATCAGAAGAAACTTCAAAAAATGTTTTAAGTATGATGGAGTCTGTAGTAGAAGAAGGAACTGGAAAAAATGCACAAGTACAGGGATATTTGGTTGGAGGAAAAACAGGAACATCAGAAGATGGTGTTAATACTAATAAATATGTTACGTCTTTTATAGGAGTCGCTCCAATTTCAGATCCACAAGTTGTAATTTTAGTTACTTTATATAATCCAACAGGTGAAGGAGGTCACCAAGGAGGTGGTGTTGCAGCACCTGTTGGAGGTCAAATGTTAGGAGAAGTTTTACCATATTTGGAGTTGCAAGAAGATAAAGAAAATGAAGAAGAACAAAAAGAGGAAGTTGAGATGCCAGAAATAAGGAATAAAACAATAGAAGAGGCAAAGAAAATTTTAAAAGAATATGATTTAGAGTTAGAAATATCTAATGAAACCGACGATATAAGCGAGAAAGAAGCTATAATAAAAGAACAAATCCCAAAACCAGGGATAAAAATTAAAAAAGAAGCGAAAGTTTTTGTTGATATATAAGACTATTTGCTATATAATGTATTCGTAAAAAAGTATAAATTTGGAGGTATAAGCATGAACCTTAAAAATATATTAGTGGGTATAGAAGGAATAAAAGGTAAAGGAGACATTGATATAGAAATAAATTCTATAAAAAATGATTCTAGAAAAGTTGAACCAGGAGATGTATTTATATCTATAAGAGGATTTGTTACAGATGGTGCAAATTATATAGATGATGCAATGGATAATGGAGCAAAAGTAATTGTAGTAGATAAAGATACAGATTTAAAACAAATAAAGTTAAGAGAAGGAATAACTTTACTTGTAGTTCCAGACGCTAGAGTTGCAATGGCACAAATGAGTTGCAATTTTTATGATAATCCATCAAGAAAATTTCAACTAATTGGTGTTACTGGTACAAAAGGTAAGACAACAACAACATATATGATAAAATCTATTTTAGAGAAAAAAGGATTAAAAGTAGGTTTAATAGGTACTATTCATAACTATATCGGTTCTGTACAATTAGAAGATAGTGATAGAACAACACCAGAAAGTTTAGAATTGCAAGAATTATTTGCAAAAATGGCAGAAGCAAAATGTGATGTAGTTGTTATGGAAGTATCTTCACAAAGTTTAAAATTAAATAGAGTATATGGTTCAGATTTTAATATAGGAATATTTACAAATTTATCAGAAGAACATATAAGCGAAAAAGAACATTCAGATATGCAAGATTATTTCAAAACAAAAGCTAAATTGTTTACTATGTGTAAAAGAGCATATATAAATGCAGATGATATTTATGCAATTAAATTACCAAAATTAGTACCAGATTGTGAATTTATTACTTTTGGTATAGATAATTATGCTAAAAATTTAGCAAAGGATTTAACTATTACAAATTCATATGCAGATTTTAGAGTAAAAATAGGAGATAGAAATGAAAGAGTAAAAACTTGTATACCAGGAAGATTTAGTGTATACAATGCTTTAGCTGCAATTTCAATAGCTTTACAATTTGGATGTAATGCAGACCAAATTAAAGAAGGATTATTAGAAGTAAGAGTACCTGGAAGATCTGAAATGGTAGATAATAGTCTAGAACTACCAATAATGATAGATTATGCACATTCTCCAGAAAGCTTAGAAAGCATTTTGAATGCTGTAAAATCATATACAAGAGGAAGAGTAATTTGTGTATTTGGATGTGGAGGAAATAGAGATAAACAAAAAAGACCTTTAATGGGAGAAATTGCTGGAAGAATAAGTGATTACACAATAATTACATCAGATAATCCTAGAGATGAAGAACCCGAAGAAATAATTAAAGAAATAGAAGAAGGAATAAAGAAAACAAAAGCAAATTATAAAGTAATTGTTGATAGAAAAGAGGCAATTAAGAAAGCTATAGAAATGGCGAATAAATTAGATATAGTTGTAATTGCAGGAAAAGGTCATGAAATGTATCAAGAAATAAAAGGAGAGAAAAAAGAGTTTGACGAGAAAAAGATTATATTAGAAATCGTTGATGAACTTAAGAAAAAAGAAGAACAAAAAAATACTAAAAAGAAGAAAAAGTAAAGGGTGAGAAAGAGTGAGTTTTCAAATAAAAATACTATTAATATCTTTTGTAGTTGCAACAGTTTTAGGATTAATAGTTTTGCCAATATTAAAAAAATTAAAAGTTAGTCAAGAAGAAAGAAGTGATGGACCAAAATCACATTTAAATAAAAAAGGAACTCCTACAATGGGAGGAATAATATCAATTATTTCTATAATAATATTAACAATATTTACAGCAATAATATATACAAGAAATAATGAAGGGGAGCTCGTGAAAAGAATAATACCTTTACTTTTTGCAGCAGTAGGTTTTGGAATTGTTGGATTTATAGATGATTTTAAAAAGATGATATTAAAAAATACAGAAGGATTAAAACCATCATATAAAATGTTAGGTCTATTAATTATAGCAGTATGTTTTGTAATATATATATTAAATGTTTTAAACATAGGATCAGATATATATATTCCAATAATTAAGACATATGTAACAATACCAGTTTGGATATATATACCTTTTGCTATTCTTGTAATGTTAGGTACAACAAATGCAGTTAATTTAACAGATGGAATTGATGGATTAGCAACAAGTGTAACAACGATAATTGTGGCTTGTTTATCAGTAATAGGTGTTATATTTAACGTAAGAGAAGTAATTATATTTGGAAGTATAGTTTGTGGATGTAATTTAGCATTTTTATTGTTCAATTTGCATCCAGCAAAAGTTTTTATGGGGGATACAGGTTCTTTAATGCTTGGAGGAGTAATAGCAGGTATGGCATTAATGTTAAAAATGCCATTATTATTACTAGTAATAGCATTAATTCCTGTTTTAGAAACACTTTCTGTTATGATACAAGTAACTTATTATAAAAAAACAGGAAAGAGAGTATTTAAAATGACACCAATACATCATCATTTTGAACTTTCTGGTTGGAGTGAAAATAAAGTTGTTACAGTATTTAGTTTAATAACACTAATACTTTGTATTGTTGGACTAAATATTATCTAAAAAGGAGATAAAGATGTCTAAAAATAAAAAGGTAAGAAGATTTTCTAAATTTGCTAATAATCAATTAGATTTTATCTTATTAATAGCAGTTATATTATTATTGTCTCTTGGTTTAATAATGGTACTTTCAGCAAGTTCACCAACATCACTTGCTGAAACAGGAGATGATAGCTATTCATATTTTAGAAAACAAGCAATTTTTGCAGTAGTTGGTGTTATTGCAATGTTATTTATTTCTAAAATAGATTATAGATTTTGGAAAAAGTTTTATAAAATAGCTTATTGGGTTTCGATTATTTTGTTATTAATGGTTTTAATTCCAGGAATTGGATCATCAGCAGGTGGAGCAAGAAGATGGATAAATTTAGGTGTTAGATTTCAACCATCAGAAATTGCGAAAATAGGATTAATTATTTTTTATGCAAGTTATCTAACAGATCATAAAGATGAATTAAAAGGATTTTACAAAGGATTTATTAAACCATTATTATATGTAGTTCCTGTAGTATTAATATTAATTCTTATACAAGACCATTTAAGTGCAACAATTATAATAGTTGCAGTAGTTTCTATTATGATGCTTATGGCAGGAACTAGATTAAAATACTTTTTAACAGCAGGAACTGGTATAGGAGTTCTTGGAGTTGCAGGATTATATTTGATGGCAAAATTTACAAGTAAAGGAGCATTCAGACTTGCAAGAATAACATCTTTTTTAGATCCTTGGGCAGATAAACAAGGAGATGGATGGCAAGTAATTCAAAGTTTATATGCAATAGGTTCTGGAGGATTATTTGGTGTTGGATTAGGTCAAAGTAAACAAAAATATTTGTACATATCAGAACCACATACAGATTTTATTTTTGCAGTTCTTGCAGAAGAATTAGGATTTGTAGGATGTGCAGTAGTAATTGCACTATTTTGTGTATTTATATGGAGAGGAGTTCTTACTGCAATGAAAGCACCTGATATGTTTGGAAGTTTAGTTGCAATAGGAATTACATCATTAATAGGATTACAAGCAATAATTAATATTGCGGTTGTAACATCTTCAATGCCTGTTACAGGTATGCCATTACCATTCTTTAGTTATGGTGTAACATCATTACTTATATTATTATGTTCTGTGGGAATTTTACTTAATATATCAAGAGCAACGTCAAAAGTATAATAAAATTGGAGGGAATAATGAAAGTTGTAGTAGCAGCATCACAATCTGGAGGCCATATAAATCCAGGTATAGCGATAGCTAATAAGATAAAAGAAGAAAATCCAGATGCAGATATAACATTTATTGGAACTAAAAGAGGGCTAGAAAATGATTTAGTACCAAGAGCAGGATATAAATTAGAAACAATTGAGGCATATGGAATAGAAAGACATTTATCATTTGAAAATATTAAGAAAATGTTTAAAACTCTAAAGGGATATGGAACAGCTAAAAAACTAATAAAAAAAATAAATCCAGATATAGTAATAGGAACAGGAGGCTTTATATGTGGCCCAGTTCTTTTGGCAGCATCTAAAAAACATATTCCTACAATGCTACATGAAAGTAATGCTTTTCCAGGTGTTACTGTAAAAATGCTAGCTAAATATGTAGATACAATATTAATTGGTTTCGAAGATGCTAGAAAGAAGATACATCATGCTAAAAACATTGTTTTAACTGGGAATCCTACAAAATTCAAAAATGTTAATTTATTAGATGAAGAGAAAAAAGAAATTAGAATAGAAAAAGGATTAGATCCAAATAAAACTTTAATATTAGCATTTGGTGGAAGTCAGGGAGCAAAACCAATAAATGAGGCATTAACAGGAATTGTAGAGAAAAAACTTAATAAAGATTATCAAATTTTATGGTCTGCGGGACCTAGTCAATATGATGTATTTAAAGAAAAATTAAAAGAAAACAATATTGATATAGAAAAATTAGAAAATGTAAAAGTTGTTCCTTACATATATGATATGGAAAAAGTTATGCAAGCATCTGATTTAATTGTATGTAGAAGTGGGGCTATGACAATTACAGAAGTTTCAATAGCTGGTAAACCTGCAATATTTGTTCCATTATCATTTGCAGCAGAAAATCATCAAGAATATAATGCGAAAGTATTGGCTGATATTGGAGCTGCTAAAATAATACATGACAATGAGATAAATGGAGAAAGTTTAAATAAATTAATAGAAGAAACGATACAAGATAAAAATAAATTAATAGAAATGGGAAAAAATGCAACACAAATAGTAATGCAAAATGTTGAAGATAAAATTTATGACGAATTAAAAAAATTATTAAACAAAAGATAAAGGGGGAATAAATATGCCAGGTGTATATTTTAATGGTAAACTTCAAGAAGTAGACAAATTAAATACAGAGCAAATTAAAGAAGAACTTAAAAGTTTTGACATTCAAGAATCCGAAATACAAAATTCAATAGATAATCATATAACAGATTATTTAGAGAGTATAAGGAGGAGAATGTAATGGGAAATACAAAAGATACAATAAAAAACGTAGCTAAAGGAACTGGAAAATTGGCAATTAAAGGTGCAAAAACTATGGGAAAATGTACAGTAAAAGCTCTAGAAATAGGAGGAAAGACTGTTGCTAGCACATCTTTAAAAGCTGCAGGTAATCTGTTGAATAGTAGAGCTATGAAAAAAGTTTTAGGAATTGGATTAACTGTAGGAGCATTATATCTTTTTGGTCCAGCAATTATTACTGCAGGAGCGATAAAAGGTCTTGCTTTAGATCCCTTACTTGGAAAAAATCCAAATGTTGTCCAAAGTGTAATGGATACTGTAAGAGGTACAAATGAAATTCTTAGAAGTGTATCAGATCCTGTACTAGAAGGCGTAGCTGATATTACTAAAGGTTTAGGAAAAGATGTACAAGATTTTGGTAGAGAGTAAGGAGGAAGCAAGAGATGAATGAAGTTACAAAAGAAACTTTTAAAGAGGATATAAAAAAATTTGTAGAAGTAGAAAATCAAAAACAAATAAGATTAGCAATTTTATTTGAAAATTCACTAGCTAACAGTAAAAATATAAGAATTACAGAATTTAAAGATAAATTATATTTACAAGCCAATTATTATAATACTTTAGAAGAACATAAATTTGAAATTGATAATTTAGTTAATATGTATAAGCAAAAATTAGATAAATTATTTACAGCATGTAGCAATAGATATATAAATATTCAAAAGGAATTAGCTTCTGCTGTGCAATCTGAAATAATTGTTATAACAAATATAGGTATAAATAAAGAAAATTTGGAAAAAGCACTAGCAAATGCTGATTCAGAAAAAATACGTTATTATACTAATAAAATTAATGCGTCAATACAAAAAAAGCTAAATTATGAAGTTATAATTAATGAATGTAATGCAAGATTAGAAAAATGTATAGAGCAAATAGATGAATTAGCAGAAAGCATAAAAATGCAAGAAGAAACTAAAATTACAGAAACAAAGAAAAATAAATTTATAGAATTTATAAATAAGATAATTAACAAAATCAATAATAAAAAGAACTTTAAAAACTTTATTTTACAACCATCAGAAAAATACTTAGACGAAGTTGGTGAAAAGGTAGAAAGTTCTCTTGAAACAGTCTATACACAAATTTGTGAATTTGCAATTCAAATGCAAGATAATAAAACAAAAATAAATAATGCATATAATGCAATGCTAGCATTATAAGATACGTAAAAAAATGAACTTTAAGGTATATTCCCTTAAAGTTCATTTTTTGAAATGGTAGAAAATGTAAATTTAAAAATTAGCAATATGCCAGTATTATTGAGCTTTGAATGTCGAAATAAGAAAAATTTAGACATACGATTTTGCTTGCATAACATACCTTAAGAGTATATAGTAATATTTACAAAAATATTTAGGAGGGTACAAATGAAAACATTTTTTGGAGGTATGTTTATGAATAAAGAAGAATTAAGAAAGGAAGGAATACTATATCCAATTAAATTAGAATATTATAAAATAAAAGATATAAAAAGTAAAAATGATATATTTGGAGTTGAGATAGTAAAAACAGAATATATAAACGAGAAAATAAAAGTAGAAAGAGCTATAGTAGATAGATTAACAAATGATGAGAATATAGAAAATAAGGTTTTAGATATGTTAAAAAGAAATGAAGTTACACCAATTGGATTAGATGATGTCGTACAGGATTTAGTTAAATGCTAAAAAACACTTGCAAAAAAACTATATATGAACTAAAATACTATAGATGTAATGAAAAAGTAAAAAGGAGAAAAAGATGGCAGATAAACTAATAATTGTGGAATCACCCGCAAAAGCAAATACCATAAAAAAATTCCTAGGTGGAAGTACAAAAGTTGTTGCATCAATGGGACATATAAGAGATTTACCAAAATCTAAATTAGGAGTAAATATAGAGAATAATTTTGATCCAGAGTATATAAATATACGTGGAAAAGGAGATTTAATTAAATCATTAAAAAAAGATGCAAAATCAGCCAAAAAAGTATATTTAGCAACTGACCCTGACCGTGAAGGAGAAGCAATAGCATGGCATTTGGCACATATATTAGATATCCCAGAAGACAGCAAGTCCAGAGTAACATTTAATGAAATTACAAAAAATGCGGTAAAAAAAGCCATAAAAGAGCCAAGAAAAATAGATATAAATCTTGTTAATGCACAACAAGCAAGACGTGTTTTAGATAGAATTGTTGGATACAAGATGAGCCCTGTTTTATGGAAAAAAGTAAGAAAGGGATTATCTGCAGGAAGAGTTCAATCTGTAGCTGTAAAACTAATTGTAGACAGAGAGACAGAGATAGAAAATTTTGTTCCAGAGGAATATTGGAATATTATAGCTACATTACTAGATAAGAAATCTAAAAAAACATTTGAAGCTAAATTAATTGGAAAAGATGGTAAAAAAATAGAAATACATAATCAAGAAGAAGTAAATGAAATATTAAAAAATATTGAAAAAGCAAAATATATTGTAGATGATGTAAAAAAAGGTGAAAGAAAAAGAAATCCAGCACCACCATTTACAACAAGCACTATGCAACAAGAAGCTTCAAGAAAGCTTAACTTCAGTTTAAAAAAGACTATGTCAGTTGCTCAAATGTTATATGAAGGAGTTAAAATTCCAGAAAAAGGATCAGTTGGTTTAATTACATATATGAGAACTGATTCAACAAGAATTTCAGAAGAAGCTAGAGCAAAAGCAAAAGAAGTAATAGAAAAAAAATATGGTGAAGATTATTACGAAAATAGATATTATAAGACAAAAGCAGATGCACAAGATGCACATGAAGGTATAAGACCAACTTATATAGATATAACACCAGATGAAATAAAAGATTCATTAACAAATGACCAATATAAATTATATAAATTAATTTATAACAGATTTTTAGCAAGTCAAATGAAATCTGCAATATTTGATACTTTAGCAGTTACAATAAATGCGAATGAATATAATTTTAAAGCAAATGGACAAGCAATAAAATTTAAAGGTTTTATGACTCTTTATGTAGAAGGGACAGATGAAAAGGAAGATGAAATTGGTCAAATTCCTTTAGTAGAACCAAAACAAGAATTAAAAAAGGAAAAAATTGAATCTAAACAAAGCTTTACAGAACCACCACCACGTTATACAGAAGCAAGTTTAGTAAAAGCTTTAGAAGAAAAAGAAATAGGAAGACCAAGTACATATTCACCTACAATAACAACTATTTTAGCAAGACATTATATAGAAAAAGAATCAAAACAATTAGTACCTACAGAGCTAGGTAAAGTTGTAAATAAATTATTGACAGAAAATTTCCCAGATGTTATAAATGTAGAATTTACTGCTAAAATAGAAAATGAGTTTGATGAAATTGCAGAAGGAAAAGAAAACTGGAAAGATATGATTTCTGAATTTTATGGACCTTTCGAAAAAGAAGTTGAAAGAGTAGAAAAAGAGCTTGAACATGTTGAACTTGAAGAAGAAGTTTCAGATGTACCATGTGAAAAATGTGGTAGAATGATGGTTATAAAATATGGAAGATATGGAAAATTCTTAGCATGTCCAGGCTATCCTGAATGTAAAAATGCTAAACCATATATCGAAACAATTGATGAGCCTTGTCCAAAATGTGGGGGCAAAGTTCAAATAAGAAAAACTAAGAAAAGAAGAACATATTATATATGTGAAAATAATCCGGAAAAATGTGATTATATTTCTTGGACAAAACCTAAAAAAGAGGAAGACAAGAAAGATTAAGATTAAAATACATCTCTAAAAAGAGGTGTATTTTTTTGAAGAAATACCACTTGTTAAAATCAAGAAAATATTATATAATAATAAACTGAAAATAATTGTGTCGGGAGCAGAGGGTAATGTTAGTTAATAATGAAATTATAAACGAATTATATGAGAATGCAGGTGATTCTAGATATCAAAAAGCATTAGATTATTCAAACGAAAAAAGAGTAACAATAGAAAAAGTGGAGTATAAAAATAAAAATAATTTTGAGTTATCAGCAAAAGTAAACGGACAAGAAACATATTCTACATATATAAAAGTAGAAGAAGCAAAAATTAAAGAAATTAAATGTTCTTGCCCAGATAATACTCAAAATTATTTTACATGTAAACATATTTTGGGAACAATTATAGAGTTTATCAATAATCCTATATATAAGGAGTTATATGAAAATCAAAAAGTAGAAAATAAAAAAGAAATAAGACCAAAATCTGATTATAGAGGATTTAAACAATTAATAACTGCTTTTTATAATTCAGAAGTTGAAACAGTAGATGAAAAAGAAGAAGTAATAAAAGAGAGAAAAAATATAAAAATTATTCCTAGCATTATATATGACAGCTATTATAAAGAAATGAAAGTAGAATTTAAACTTGGAATAGATAAATTTTATAAAATAAAAAGCTTATCAGAATTTTATACTAATATGCTAAACAATACTAATTTTAAATATGGTAACAAATTAGAATTTTATCATAACAGAGATAATTTTGATAAAGATAGTCAACCTATACTAGATTTCATTCTAAAACATTCAGAAATTATAAAATATGTGAATAGTAGTGGAAATGCAGGATATAGATATTATGGAAAAGTATTAAGTGATAATTGTATTATTTTAAGTAATACTGGTATGGATGAATTTTTTGATATAGTAAAAGGACAAAAGCTTGAAATTAATCATGATGGAGAAATTCAAAAAATAACTTTTATACCAGGAGAACCTAATATCAAATTCAAACTTAATGAAGATGATGGAGAATTTTCTCTAGTTCAAAAAAAGGATATTTTTGAGTATGACGTTTTAGAAGGAAAGAAATATGTTTATTTAATTTTAGATGGTTTTATATATAGATGTAGCAAAGAATATAGAAATACAGTAATAAAATTATTAGATATTTATAAAAAGAATTTTATAAGAGAAATAAGATTTAGTAAAAAAGAATTACCAGATTTCTTTTCTTTAGTATTACCAAGAATGAGAGAAAATGTAGATGTATCAGATATTGATACAGAAAAGTTAAAAGATTATATTCCAAAAGATTTAAGTGTAAAAATATATTTAGATTTTGATAAAAATAATTATATAATTGCAGAATTAAAATTTGTATATGGTGACATAGAATTTAATCCATTAGATTTAGATAATATTCCAAAGGTTGCAAGAAATGTAATTCAAGAATCAAATTGTCTAAATATGTGTAGAAAAACAGGCTTTTTATTGGATTCTGCTAACAAGAGATTTGTACTAGTTACAGATGATGCAATTTATAAATTTTTATCTCAAGATATAGATAAATATACTGAAAAGTATGAAGTATTGGTTACAGATAATTTTAAAACAAAGGAAATTAGACAACCAAGACTAGGAACTGTAGGAGTAAAAATTGAAAATAATTTACTAAATATTGATTTAACAGGATTAGACTTTGATAGAAGTGAACTTAAAGAAATACTTACTAAATATAATTTAAGAAAAAAATATCATAGACTAAAAGATGGAAGTTTTTTAGATTTAGAGCAAAATGAAGATATTAAATTTTTAAATAGTTTGGAATATGGAATGGAAGTTGACTATAAGGATTTAGAAAAAGGTAAAATTAGAGTTCCTATATATAGATCTTTATATTTAAATAAACTTTTAGAAAATATAAAAAATGTTGAAGTTCAAAAAGATAAAGAATATAAGGAAATTATAGATAATATTGATACAAGGGAATATACTGACGAAATAAATGTTCCAAAAGATTTAAATTGTAATTTAAGATATTATCAAAAAATAGGTTATCAATGGCTAAAAATACTTGATGGATACAGATTAGGTGGAATTTTAGCAGATGATATGGGACTTGGAAAAACAGTACAATTAATTTCTTTATTATTAGATTATAAAGAAAATACAAAAAATCCATTACCATCTATAGTAATTACTCCAAGTTCACTAGCATTAAATTGGAAAAGTGAAGTAGAAAAATTTGCAAATAATATTAAAGTATTAGTTATAAGTGGAAATTCAGAACAAAGAGAAAAACAAATAAAAAGTATTCCTAAATATGATTTAGTAATTACATCATATGACTTATTAAAACGTGATATGGATGTATATAAAGAAGCAGATATATTATTTAAATTTCAAATTGCAGATGAAGCACAATATATTAAAAATAGTAATACACAAAATGCTAAATCATTAAAATCTATAAGAGCACAAACAAAATATGCATTAACAGGTACTCCTATAGAAAATTCATTAGCAGAGCTATGGTCAATTTTTGATTATATAATGCCTGGATATTTATTTACATATAAAAAATTTAAACAATTATATGAAGTTCCAATTATGAAAGAAAATGATCAAAAAGCAATGGATAAGCTGAAAATGATGATTGAACCATTTGTACTTCGTAGAGTAAAGAAAGATGTTTTAAAAGAATTACCTGAAAAGAGTATTACAGTTCTTAATAATGAAATGCAAGGGGAACAATTAGATATTTATTTATCATATTTAGCACAGGCTAAAAAAGAAGCTATCAGCGAAATAGAAGGAAATGGAATAGAAAAATCTCAAATAAAAATTCTTGCATTACTTACAAGATTAAGACAAATTTGTTGTCATCCATCATTATTCTTAGATAATTATCTTGGAGAAAGTAGTAAATTAAATCAATGTATAGAAATTGTTAAAGATGCAATAGCTGGAAAACACAAGATTTTAATATTCTCTGGTTATACATCAATGCTTAATATAATAGAAGGTAATTTAAATAAAGAAGGAATAAATTATTATAAATTAACAGGTCAAACTAAAGTTGATGAAAGAGTTAAATTAGTCAATGATTTTAATACAAATCCAGATGTAAAGGTATTTTTAATATCTTTAAAAGCTGGAGGAACAGGACTTAATTTAATTGGTGCAGATATGGTAATTCATTATGATCCATGGTGGAATATGTCTGCAGAAAATCAGGCAACGGATAGAGCTTATAGAATTGGACAAAAAAATAATGTACAAGTATATAAACTTATTACTAAAAATTCTATAGAAGAAAAAATATATGAATTACAAGAGAAAAAATCTAAATTGATTGACAATATGCTTAGTACACAAACAACATTTATTAATAAATTAAATAAAGAAGATATATTAGAATTATTTAACTAAAGATTAGCTGCTGTATTGTTCAGCAGCTAATTGTGTATAGAAAGGAATAATATGAAAGAGTATATAAATGTAATTGGAGGCGGTCTAGCAGGAACAGAGGCTGCATATCAAATAGCAAAAAGAGGAATAAAAGTAAAACTATATGAAATGAAACCTAAAAAGTTTTCACCTGCACATTCTAATAAAAATTTAGCAGAAATTGTTTGTAGTAATTCTTTTAAATCTAATTTGCATACTAATGCATGTGGTGTTTTAAAAGAAGAATTAAGAATTTTAGATTCTTTATTAATTAAAATTGCAGATGAAACTGCAGTTCCGGCAGGTCAAGCTTTAGCTGTAGATAGGGAAGAGTTTTCAAAAAAAGTTACAGAAGAAATAGAGAAAAATGAAAATATAGAGATTATAAATGAAGAAGTAACAAATTTAGAAGAACTAATAAAAGATACTATTACTATAATAGCAAGTGGTCCGCTAACATCTGATAAATTGGCTAAAGAAATATCTAAACTTACAAATCAAGATAAATTATATTTTTATGATGCTGCAGCTCCAATAGTAACAAAAGAAAGTATTAATTTTGATATTGCTTTTTGGGGAGATAGGTATGAGCAAGAGAGGGCAAAAGATGAAAGCATAGAAGATTGGCAAAAAAGAATAGTGGAAAATAAGGAAAAACAAAATTATATAAATCTTCCTATGAATGAAGAAGAATATAATACTTTTTATGATAATTTAGTAAATGCAGAAGTAACTGAGCTACATAATTTTGAAAAACGAGAAATTTTTGAAGGTTGTATGCCTATAGAAATTATGGCAAAAAGAGGAAAAGATACATTAAGATTTGGTCCACTAAAACCTGTAGGATTTACAGATCCGAGAATAGGAAGAAGACCTTATGCCTTAGTTCAATTAAGACAAGATGATTCAGAAGGAAAAATATTTAATTTAGTTGGTTTTCAAACTAATTTAAAATTTGGAGAACAAAAAAGAGTATTTTCATTAATTCCAGGATTAGAAAATGCGGAATTTGTTAAATATGGAGTAATGCATAGAAACACATATATAAATTCTACAGAATTATTGGATAATACATATAATATGAGAAATAACCATAATGTCTTTTTTGCAGGGCAAATTACAGGAGTAGAAGGATATGTTGAATCTATTGCATCAGGATTAATTGCAGGAATAAATGCTGCAAACATGTTACAAGGAAAAGAAAAATTTGTATTACCAAAAGAAACAATAAATGGTGCATTAGCAGATTATATTTCAACTCCAAAAGAAAAATTTCAACCAATGAACGCAAATTTTGGTATAGTTCCAGCATTGGAAAAAAGAATAAAAGATAAAAAAGTTAAATATGGTATATTAGGAGATAGAGCATTAGAAGAATTAAATAAGACAATAAAAAACAGGAAGTTTTAAACTTCCTGTTTTTTATTGAAATTTATTATCTACCATCAGGTCCTGAATTATGGCGTTCAGTGTTTTTAATTCTTTTCTCGTAATTTTTACGAATTTCATCCATTTTTGCTTGTCCTATTTTTGTTTTATATGCATCTTTCCAGTCTCCTGTTGTGTTAACAACTTGAACTTCTGGAGTAGAATTAGGTAATTCAAATTTACCAGTATTTACGTAATTAGTACATTTTTTAAATAAATCTGTAATACTTTGAATAAATTGCGCCCAAATTTTTACTTTAATTTTCTCCTGCTCAGGATTTTTTAAATTTTCTAAATCGTTTTCTGCATATTTAAATATTTTTTTATTATGTTTAATCTTTTTATCATAATCATCAGCTTGTGCTTTAAAATCATTTTCGAAATCATCTAAAGTTTTATTGCTATCAGGTGAAATAAATTCGTTTATAAAAAATGCTTTTGAATTACTATTAGTAAAATCTATGTCTTCATCACTAAGACCTAGTTGATCTTTATGAACTGTTATATATACTTTTAATTTATCACCTGATTTTTTTAATAAATCATTTTTCTTAGCCATTGATTTTTCAATTTCATCTGTGTTTTGACCATCTGCTTTCATTAATTTTATTGTAGCTTTATAAGTTGCAATATCAGATTTATCTTGATTAATAAATCGTAATGTTTTTGCTAAAGATTTATCAGTTTTTGCTTTTTCTTTTAATCTTTCGATTAAAAGCATAGAAGTTTGTGGTGCTTCTTGTTCTTTTCTATAACGATTCATATCTTTTGTGGCTTTTTCCATAATACCATTATAAACAGCTTCTTTAAATTCTGGACTTGTTTCAGCTTGTCTAATATATTCATCCATTTCAGTTTTGGCTTGAGTTAATTCTTCTTTCTTTTTTAATAAAGTATCATTTTTTAAAGCTTCTACTTTTCTTAATAATTCTTCTCTTTTTTGTTCAATTTCGTGTAATTGATCTTCACTTAATAGAGATGAAACCGCTGATAAGCTTTCTTCTGAATATGATTCAAGTTGAGCTTCATAAGATTTTAATAGAGCATCTTTCTCTACTATTTCTTTTGCATGAAGCTTTAAAGTGTTGTATTTACTAACTGAATTAGTATATTTGTTTTCTAATTCTTGAAATTCAATTGGCATAAAATTTACCTCCTATTTAACATCCTTTTTTTTATATTTTTCTAATAATTTGTCACATCTTTCAATTAAACTATCTACGTCTAAAGATAGTTTTTCTAATGCTAATTTATAAGTTGCTACTTCATTTGGAGTCATTTTTTTAAATTCTTCTTCAGTTATAATTTTTTTGTTTTCCATATTAATTTATCTTAAATAATTAAGATTTCCTCCTTTCTTTAGTAGTACACTTACATTAATGATTATACTAAAAAATGGAAATAATGTCAACAACTCATTATGTAAATTATAAAAAATGGATAATATCGAAAGAAATGTGAAGTATAGGCACTTCTTGACTCGTTTTACATAAAATGTTATAATTATAAAAGATTATGATTGGAGGTAAAAAAAATGAAAAAAGGAGAAAAAATTTTTCGGCTAATCACAGTTGGATGCACCATTATATTGGTGTTTCTGATTGTGACTGGCTGTGTCAACTTTGACAAAGTCTGGGAGACTCTCGCAGGACTTTTTGGAAGGGCGGGAGCAGGAATCCGCCAGAATATTGACACAGTCATCAAGTGGGCTATAACAGTTGTGATTACAGCTGTTGTCGTTCATTTGATCGAGAACCGAAAAAAGTAACGACCGACAGGGCATGCAGACTGCATGCCCTCAACTTTTGTTTAAAACAAACTATATAAAGCTATTATTTGACTGTAAAAATATAAAATGCTAAAAAACACATAAAACTTTACATAAATTATAAAAAGATGGTATAATTAATTAGTAACTTTATTTGTTGCATAAAAATAAGGAGGGTGATTATGGCAACAGACGAAAGACAGCAGCGGTCTTCCAAAAGAAAAAGGCCTCCACTAAAATGGTGGATTAAGAACTGGCCAAAATTTTTAATGTTTTGTTGTGCAGAAGCAGTAGAAATGTTAAGAATTTTGGCAAAGTCCATCACATGGGTAATCGTCATAGGTGCGTTCATCGTACTTACGAGTATTACCGATAGTGGCTGGCAGGAGCTTGCAGATGTTCTCTTTAAGTACCTCACAATAGGGGGAATAATAAGAGATGTACTGTTCGTTATACTTGGAGTTGCAATGGGACGGTCTTTGGGACGGTCTTTTAGAGGAAAAAGACGTAACAAAGCAAAACGAAAAGTGCAACAAGAAAAAGAGCAAGTTCCGGAGAAGACACAGGTAACAGCGGAAGCTCAACCTGTGGAGCCACCAAAGGAGTGAGGCAGAGGGAGGAAAACAGAGGCGAAATTTGCTGAAGTTGACCTCCTTTTTTTTGCGTTTTTATAAGGAATAAGATTATTAATGATAAATTAATTTAAAAATAAAAAATTGTATAAATAAACTCAAGAAAAAAGCACTCCAAATATTGACATTGGTATATTTTGATGATAAAATAGTTCACGCTAGTGTATTATGCACAAATAGGCAATAAAAAATAGGAGGTGAAATTTAAGTGCCAACAATTAATCAATTAGTAAGAAAAGGAAGAAAAACATCAATTACAAAATCAACAGCTCCAGCTTTGCAACATGGTTACAACTCTAAGAAAAATAGACAAACTAACCATAGAGCACCACAAAAAAGAGGAGTTTGTACAGTAGTTAAAACTGTAACACCAAAGAAACCTAATTCAGCATTAAGAAAAGTTGCCAGAGTTAGACTTTCTAATGGTTATGAAGTAACATCTTATATCCCAGGAATAGGACATAACTTACAAGAACACAGTGTTGTTCTAATAAGAGGAGGAAGAGTTAAAGACCTTCCAGGTGTTAGATATCATATTATTAGAGGAACATTAGATACAGCAGGTGTTAAAGACAGAATGCAAGGTAGATCAAAATACGGAGCAAAAAGACCTAAAAAATAAAATTTAGGAAAATTAAACTAGTGCTAATTACTAATTTAAGGTACTTAAATTTAGGATATATAGCACTATACGGAAAAGAAAAAACTTTTCAGAGTACCTAGATACTAAATAAGTATCAAAATTTAATTAAGGAGGGAAGAATAGTGCCAAGAAAAGGATATATAGCAAAAAGAGAAGTTTTACCAGATCCAGTATACAATAGTAAAGTTGTTACAAAATTAGTAAACAATATTATGCTAGATGGTAAAAAATCAATTGCTCAAAAAATAGTTTACGGTGCATTTGACATTGTAAAAGAAAAAGAGCAAAGAGATCCACTAGAAGTTTTTGAAGAAGCACTAAATAACATTATGCCAGTTCTTGAAGTTAAAGCTAGAAGAGTTGGTGGAGCTACATACCAAGTTCCATTAGAAATTAGACCAGAAAGAAGACAAACTTTAGGTTTAAGATGGTTAGTTAGATATGCAAGAACAAGACATGAAAAAACAATGGCAGAAAAATTAGCCGGAGAAATTATAGATGCTATAAACGGAAACGGTGGAGCATTCAAGAAGAAAGAAGATACACATAGAATGGCAGAAGCAAACAAAGCATTTGCACATTATAAATGGTAATAATAATGCTAAAAAAGAGCATATTAAGAGATATAAAACTTTATAGTAACAATGAGGGGAGGAAATAAAGTTGGCAGGAAGAGCATATCCATTAGAGAGAACAAGAAATATAGGAATTATGGCTCACATTGATGCTGGTAAAACAACAACAACAGAGAGAATACTTTTCTATACAGGAAAAACTCATAAAATAGGAGAAGTTCACGAAGGTGCAGCTACAATGGACTGGATGGAACAAGAACAAGAAAGAGGTATCACAATAACATCTGCTGCTACAACTTGTTTCTGGAACAATAACAGAATAAATATTATTGATACACCAGGACACGTTGACTTTACAGTAGAAGTTCAAAGATCTTTAAGAGTTCTTGATGGTGCAGTTACAGTACTTGCTGCAAAAGGTGGAGTTCAACCACAAACAGAAACAGTTTGGAGACAAGCTGATAAATATCAAGTACCAAGAATGGTATATGTTAATAAAATGGACATCACAGGAGCAAACTTTATGCTTTGTGTTGACCAATTAAAAAATAGATTAAAAGCAAATGCTGTACCAATCCAATTACCAATTGGAGCAGAAGATGGGTTTAAAGGTATAGTAGACTTAATCAAAATGAGGGCATTCATTCATAAAGATGATTTAGGAAAAGAAATAGAAGAAACAGATATTCCTGATGATATGAAAGATTTAGCCCAAGAATATCATGATAAAATGATAGAAGCAGTTGCTGAACAAGATGAAGAATTAATGATGAAATACCTAGAAGGTGAAACATTAACAGATGAAGAAATTAAAAAAGGTTTACGTGCAGGAACAATTGCAAACACAATAGTTCCAGTAACTTGTGGTTCTTCATATAAAAACAAAGGTGTTCAAGAATTATTAAATGCAATAGTTGATTATATGCCATCACCATTAGATATACCACATATCAAAGGTGTTGACGAAGAAGGTAATGAAGTTGAAAGAAAAACATCAGATTCAGAACCATTCGCAGCATTAGCATTTAAAATTGCTACAGACCCATTTGTTGGAAAATTATGTTTCTTTAGAGTATATTCAGGAACATTAGAGTCTGGTTCAACAGTATTAAATGCAAATAAAGATAAAAAAGAAAGAATCGGAAGAATATTACAAATGCACTCTAATCACAGAGAAGACATAGATAAAGTATATGCAGGAGATATTGCTGCAGCAGTTGGACTAAAAGAAGTTACAACTGGTGATACTTTGTGTGATATAGATCATCCAGTAATATTAGAATCAATGGAATTCCCAGAGCCAGTTATCGATATTGCTATCGAACCAAAAGACAAAGTAGCACAAGAAAAAATGGGTATAGCATTATCAAAACTAGCAGAAGAAGATCCAACATTCAAAACATATACAAATCATGAAACAGGACAAACAATCATCGCTGGTATGGGTGAATTACACTTAGACATTATTGTTGATAGATTGAAAAGAGAATTTAAAGTTGAATGTAATGTAGGTAAACCACAAGTTGCTTATAAAGAAACAATTAAAAAACCTGTTAAAGTTCAAGGTAAATTCATTCGTCAATCTGGAGGTAAAGGTCAATATGGTGATGTTTGGTTTGAAATGGAACCATTAGAGCCAGGAAAAGGAATAGAGTTCGAAAGTAAAATTGTTGGTGGTGTTGTTCCTAAGGAATACATTAAACCAATCGAACAAGGTATGAGAGAAGCAGCTGAAGGTGGTTATTTAGCTGGATACCCAGTTATAGATTTCAAAGCTACATTAGTAGATGGATCTTACCATGAAGTTGACTCTTCAGAAATGGCATTCAAGATTGCAGCATCAATGGCATTTAAAGAAGGATGTAAACAATCAGGTGTTGTTATTCTAGAACCTATCATGAAAGTAGAAATAACTGTTCCAGAAGAATATATGGGAGAAGTTATTGGAGATGTAAACTCTAGACGTGGAAGAATGGAAGGAATGGACGGAAATGATGGAATGCAAGAAATCCATGCATTTATTCCATTATCAGAAATGTTTGGATATGCTACAGATTTACGTTCTAAAACACAAGGTAGAGGAACATATTCAATGGAACCATCACACTATGAAGAAGTTCCAAAATCAATATTAGAACAAATTGTAGCTACAAGAGGAAAGAAAAGCGAATAATATTTAGCATTTTACTTGATTTTTTACAGAATATAGTATAAAATGAAGTTCGAAAAAATAAAATGCGTCAAAAAGAAAATAAAATATAGAGATGAAAATCTCAAAAAATTAAAGGAGGAATAAAAATGGCTAAAGAAAAATTTGTTAGATCAAAGCCACACGTTAACATTGGTACAATCGGACACGTTGACCATGGTAAAACAACAACAACAGCAGCTATTACAAAATATTTATCATTATTAGGAAGAGCTAATTTCGAAGCATATGATGCAATCGATAGTGCTCCAGAAGAAAAAGCAAGAGGAATCACAATTAACACAGCACACGTTGAATATGAAACAGAAAACAGACACTATGCACACGTTGACTGCCCAGGACACGCAGACTACGTAAAGAACATGATTACAGGTGCTGCTCAAATGGATGGAGCAATATTAGTTGTTTCTGCAGCTGATGGTCCAATGCCTCAAACAAGAGAGCATATATTACTTGCAAGACAAGTTGGTGTTAAATATATAGTTGTATATTTAAACAAATGCGACATGGTTGATGATCCAGAATTATTAGATTTAGTTGAAATGGAAGTTAGAGACTTATTATCAAGCTATGATTTCCCAGGAGATGAAATTCCAGTAATAAAAGGATCTTCATTAAAAGTATTAGAGTCTACATCAACAGATCCTAATGCACCAGAATATCAATGCATAAAAGAATTAATGGATGCAGTTGATTCATATATACCAACACCAGAAAGACCAGTTGATCAACCATTCTTAATGCCAGTAGAAGATGTATTCACAATTACTGGTAGAGGAACAGTTGCAACAGGTAGAGTAGAAAGAGGAACAATAAAAGTTTCTGAAGAAGTTGAAATTGTTGGACTTTCACAAGAAAAGAAAAAGACAGTTGTTACAGGTGTTGAAATGTTCAGAAAATTATTAGATCAAGCAGAAGCTGGAGATAATATAGGAGTTCTTTTAAGAGGAATTCAAAGAAATGAAATTGAAAGAGGTCAAGTTTTAGCAAAACCAGGAACAATACATCCACATACAAAATTCAAAGCAGAAGTTTATGTATTAACAAAAGAAGAAGGTGGAAGACATACACCATTCTTCAATGGATATAGACCACAATTCTATTTCAGAACAACAGACGTTACAGGTGTTATCGAATTACCTGCTGGAACAGAAATGGTTATGCCAGGAGATAACGTAGATATGACAATCGAACTAATCACACCAATCGCTATGGAAGAAGGATTAAGATTCGCTATCCGTGAAGGTGGAAGAACAGTTGGTTCAGGTGTTGTTTCTAAAATATTTGAATAATATATAAATTAAAAGAAGTGCATCATTATGGTGTACTTCTTTTTTGTGTTATAAATCATTACACTACAATAATAAGCCAATATATAAAGTGGACAAACATATTCTAGATAATCACTAAAACTTATTATATAAAACTAAACTATTTGGTCAAAAAGTATTGCTTTTTAAAAAAAGAAATAATACAATAAATAAATCAAAACAAGATGGAGGAAACAAAGATGGTTATACTACTAGATGCAATGGGTGGAGATAATGCACCAGATGCTAATATAAAAGGGGCAATTAACGCCATAAACAAACTAGATAGTTCAACAGAAATATTACTAGTAGGAAATGAAGAAGTAATTAATAATAGAATTAAGGAATTATATGGTAAAGATAAAATATCAGATATTTCGGATAGAATAAAAATACATCATACTACAGAAACTATAGAAATGGAAGATACACCAACTGTTGCAATAAAACATAAAAAGGATTCTTCAATGGTAGTTGGTTTTAATTTATTAAAACAAGGTCAAGGAGATGTATTTATATCTGCAGGAAATTCAGGAGCTTTACTTACAGGAGCTACATTATTAGTTGGTAGAATAAAAGGTATAGACAGACCTGCATTGGCAGGAATATTGCCAGCACATAAAAGTCAATTATTATTAATGGATTGTGGTTCTAATACGAATTGTAAGCCAATAAACTTATTACAATTTGCACAAATGGCTTCTATTTATTTAAAAAATACTTTTGGAATAGAAAAACCTGCAATTGGATTATTAAACATTGGAACTGAAGAAACAAAAGGTAATGAATTGACTAAAGAGTCATATGATTTATTAAAAGAAAAATCAGAAGAATTAGATATTAATTTTATCGGAAATATAGAAGGAAGAGATGCTTTCTCTGGTAAAGTTCATGCAATAGTAACTGATGGATTTACAGGTAATATTTTCTTAAAAACAACAGAAGGAGTTGGAAAATTAGTAAAAGTTTCTCTAACAGAAAGCTTAAAGAAAAATCTTTTATCAAAAATTTGTAGTATTCCATGTTTGCCAGCAATAAAAAGATTTTCTAAAAAAATGGATTACAAAATATATGGTGGAGCTTTATTTTTAGGAGTAAAAAAACCTGTAGTAAAAGCACATGGAAGTAGTGATGAAAAATTATTCGAATACACGGTCATTCAAGCAGAACAATTCGTTAAAAACAAGGCAGTAGAGAAGATGACAGAAGAATTTTTAAAACAAAAAGAACAAAATAACAATTAGTGCTTGACTTTTTTATAACAATATATTATTGTTTATTCAGAAGAAAAAACACGTGAGAGGAGGTGTGCATAGTTAAATGAACCAAGAAGAAATTTTTGAAAAAGTAAAGAAAATAATTGTAGAACAATTAGGTGTTGCAGATACAGCTGTAACAATGGAAGCTTCTTTTATAGATGATTTAGGAGCAGATTCTCTAGACATAGTAGAATTAATTATGGCATTGGAGGAAGAATTTGATATGGAAATACCAGACGAAGATGCAGAAAAAATCGTTTCTGTAAGCGATGTTGTAGATTATATCAAAGATAATGCTTAATTTAATATAAATTCTTATAAAGAATTTATTACTAACCAGAAGATATCATACGAGACTATGATATCTTTTTTGTATAATAGAAAAGTTCTACGAACTTCCCTATTATACAAATAAATCATATAGAAGAATAAATGAAATGAGTTTAAGTCAAAGTTTGTATACACAAGAGATTATGCTAATAGAATTTATGAATTTATTTTTTTACTTGCAAAAAAAATAAAATGCTATATAATAATGAACATGGAGGGAGAATTTATGCTAGAACAATTTGAGAAAAATATCGGATATACTTTTAAAAATAAAGAGATTCTAAAGACAGCCTTAACACATACATCATATGCATATGAAAGAAAAGTACAGAGTAATGAGAAATTAGAATTTTTAGGAGACAGTATTTTAGAATTTATATCTAGTGATTTTTTATATGAAAATTATACTAAATTAAATGAGGGAGAAATGACTAAAGTTAGAGCTACTGTAGTATGTGAAGATAGTTTATATAAAATTGCAACAAAGCATAATTTTAGTGATTTCTTATATTTAGGAAAAAGTGAAATTTCAAATAAAGGAAGTAAAAATGTAGCAATATTAGCTGATAGTGTGGAAGCAGTAATTGCGGCAATGTTTTTAGATGGAGGATTGGAACCAGCTAAAAAATTTATAATTGAAAACCTAAAAGATGAGATAGAAATTGCAAGTAAAAATGTTGGTCAAAAAGATTATAAAACAGTGTTACAAGAAAAATTACAACAAGCTGGAAGTGTTCATATAGAATATAATATTATAAAAGAAGAAGGACCTGATCATAATAAAAGTTTTACAGCAGAAGTAAAATGTGATGGTAAACAATTGGCAATTGGTGAAGGTAGTTCAAAAAAAGCTGCTGAGATGGAAGCTGCGAGAAAAGCAATAGAATTATCTTAGATTGGAGGAAAAATGGAAAAAATAGTAATTCCTGTAACAGTTAGTAAAAATAAAACAAAAATAAATGTAGAAAAATTTAAGGACGAGAAAATAATATTAGATATACAAAATGAAGATTTTTCAACTTTTGATATAGAAAAGCAAGAAGAAGTGCTTAAACAAACTGAGCAGAGAGACATTTATGAAATTAGAATAACTCTTAATACTAATTCTGTTAATAAACAAAATATAAAAAAATTAAAAAGATATAAACTAAGAGAAGTTAATTTATTAGTGGATTCTACTAATGATTATATATTAAGAAATATAGGTTTAAATTATGATTTTAATGAGATTAAAAAAGCTTCTAAAATAATTAAACATAATTTTATTAAAATGAATATTATAACTGTAATTGGATTACCAGAAGCAACATTAGCTGATGATTTAAATACAATAAAGCAAATATCAAAATTAAAGCCAAAAGAAATAATTATAATTGCATGTGACGAAAAATATAACAATAAGGTTAATGAATTATATAATTCTAACGAATATGAGCCATTGTCTGCTATTCAAATTACAGAAAGATTAAAAGAAGTTATTGCAGTTGCAGAAAAAGCAGGAATAAAAAATATAAAGATTGAAGAGAGAAATAATATAAAAAATAATGTATTAGAAAGCATTTGGTATGACAGAATTGTAGAAAAAATAAAATCATATAATGTAAAAGTTAAAGAGGTAAAAATAGAAGCAAATCCTAAAGATATAGAAAATATTAAAGGAAAAGAAGAATCAAATTTAATTAAATTAAATGATACATATGATGTTGAATTAAAATTAGAAGAAAATGCAAAAATTAAAGAAGGTCAACTAAAAATGCAAATTCTAAAAACTTATACAGATTTTTTAGAAGAAAAATAATAAAAGCATAAAATCACCTAATATTACCAATAATGGTAGTATAGGTGATTTTTTATGAAAAAATATTTAAAAAGTACAATTTCAATAATAATAGGTTGTATACTTATGGCAGGAGGGACATCATTTTTGTTACTTCCAAATAAACTTTCAGCAGGTGGTTTTGCTGGAATTGCAACAATTATATATTATTTATTTAAAATACCTTTGGGTACATTTATGTTTATAATAAATATTCCAGTTTTAATACTGACTTATTATAAATTAGGTAAAAAATTTGTAATAAATTCTATTATTGGAACAATATTATATTCAGTTTTTATAGATCTTTTTGATAAATTTCCAGCTGTAACTCATGATAGATTACTTGCTTGTATATATGGTGGAGTTCTTACAGGAATAGGAACAGGCTTATTATTAAATGTTAAGGCAAGTACAGGAGGAACTGAGCTTGTATCAAATATTATTAAATCATATAATGTAAAATATAGAACTAGTAATATGATTATAGTAATTGATACAGTTATAGTTTTATTAAATGTTATTTTCTTTGGTGAAATAGAGATTGGATTATATTCAGCAATTGCAATAATAATAATGGGAAAAGTAATAGATATTTTAGTTGAAGGAACGAATTTTTCAAAATTGCTATTTATAATATCAGAGAAAAATGATAAAATAGCTAAAGAGATAGGTGAAGTTGTAAAAAGAGGAACAACTGGAATATATGGCAAAGGAATGTTTAAGAACAATGATAAAATCATTTTAATGTGTGCAATTGGAAGAGGAGATTTGCCAAAAGTAAAACAATTAGTAAAAGAAATAGATAAAGATGCATTTATTATAGTTTCTAATGCTCGTGAAGTATTAGGAATGGGATTTAGAGAGGATGAACAATGAAAGAACAAGAATTTTTATTAGAAAAATACGATTCATTTGATTTAAAAGATATTTTCGATTGCGGACAATGCTTTAGATGGAATATAGAAGAAGATGAAAGTTATACAGGTGTTTTTAAAAGAAATGTAATTAATGTAAAAAAGACAAATAATGGGATTTTATTTAAAGGAATTTGTGAAGATGATATAATTCCTACAGTCATAGATTATTTTGACTTAGAACGAGATTATGAAGCAATTAAAACTAAATTAGAAAAAGTAGATGGAAATATGAAAGAAAGTATAAAATATGGTCAAGGAATAAGAATCTTAAATCAGGATTTATGGGAAACAATCATTTCTTTTATTATTTCTGCCAATAACAATATTCCAAGAATAAAGGGAATAATAGAAAGACTTTCAAAAAAATATGGAGATAAAATTGTGTATAATGGAAAAGAATATTATACATTTCCAACAGCTGAGCAATTAAAAGATGTTTCTATAGAGGAGTTTAGAGAATTAGGATTAGGTTTTAGAGATATACGTTTATATGAAACTACAAAAATGGTTTTAAATAATGAAGTAGATATAGATAATTTACACAATATAAAAGATACAAATGTTGTAAGAGACGAATTGCTAAAACTTTCAGGAGTAGGACCAAAAGTTGCTGATTGCATTTTACTTTTCTCTACATTAAAAAGATTTGATGTTTTCCCAATAGATGTATGGGTAAGAAGAGTTATGAATGATTTATATATACATAAAGAAAAAGAACAAGATGTAAGTAAAAAAGAAATTCTAAAAATTGCTAATGATAAATTTGGAGATTTAGAAGGACTGGCACAACAATATTTATTTTATTGGAGAAGAGAACTAGGTTAGTTCTCTTCTATGCATTAGTTTGAATATTGCTTTATTAAAAAATGACGAAAACAGTCGAAAAATGGAGAAAACTTAAGCTAATAAAACATAATTATCTATTTACAAAGATAATCAAATGTGATATAAAATTATCAGATTTATTCTAAATCGTTTTTTATTTATTAAAAATTTTAATTCAAAAGTTTTTTCAAGATAAATTAAAGTCTTAAAATACCCTAAAAATAAAAAAGTTAATAATTTAAAGGGAGGTGATATTTGTAGTTTTATAAATTATAGATATATGTAAATAACTCCGATTTATTATGCACGTCTACGGTTTAGAATAAATCTATATTAATATAAGGTGGTAAAATTTGTTATCAATAGTAAAAACAATATCCCTATTTGGTACAGTAGGAAGTATTATAGAAGTACAAGTTGATATTTCCTCTGGAATTCCTACTTGGGAAATGGTCGGAATGCTGGATAAAAGCATTCAAGAAGCAAAAGAAAGAATAAAAGTAGCTTTAAAAAATTGTAGAATAAAAATTCCTGGTAAAAAAATCAGTATAAATTTAGCACCAGCAGAAATAAAAAAAGAAGGAACAAATTTTGATTTAGCAATAGCAGTTGGTGTTTTACAAAATTTAGGAATAGTTCAGCCAGAAAATAAAGATGTTTTATACATAGGTGAGATTTCTTATGATGGAAGTATAAAAGCTGTAAATGGAATATTGCCAATGTGTTTAGAGGCAAAAAGGCTAGGAATAAAAAAAGTATATATCCCATATGAAAATTTAAATGAAGCTACATTTGTAAAAGATTTAGAAATCCTAGGTGTAAAAACACTTCAAAATTTAATCGAAAAAAATTATTTTTTTATCTTAAATAAAAATCCTGTTATAAAAGAAAAAGAACTTAATATAGATATGTCAGAAGTATTTGGGCAAGAAAAAGTAAAAAGGGCACTAGAAATTTCTGCTGCAGGTGAACATAGTATAATTTTAGTTGGTTCACCAGGAGTAGGCAAAACAATGCTTGCTAAAAGAGCTATAACAATTTATCCAGAATTAAATTATGAAGAAATAATAGAAGTTATGAAAATAAATAGCATATTAGGAAATATAAAAGAAAATTTAAAGATTAACAGACCTTTTATAGAGATAAGTCCTAATATCACTTTAAATGCTTTTGTTGGAGGAGGGAGATATCCAAAGCCAGGTGCAGTTAGTATTGCAAATTTAGGAATATTATTTATGGATGAATTTCCAGAGTTTGATAGAAATAAAATTAATTTGTTAAAAAATATATTAGATACAAAATTTGTTAAATTAGATAGAGTTAGCGGATCTGCTATGTATCCAAGTAAATTTGTTCTAATAGCTGCAATGAATCCATGTCCATGTGGTTATTATGCTTCAAATATAAAAGAATGTGTTTGTAGTAAAAACAAAATAAGAAACTATTTATCAAAAATAGGAAAAGCTATAATTGATAGAATAGATTTACAGGTAAATGTTAAAAAGGTAGATTATAGATTTGTATCTAAAAATCAAATAGGAGAAAAAAGCCAAGATATTAAGGAAAGAGTAAAGCAAGCAAGAAAATTGCAAGAAGAAAGGTATAAAAAAGAAGGAATATTAACAAATTCAGAATTAAATTCTAATCAAATAAAGAAGTATTGTGCTTTAGATAAGCAAACAAATGAATTTGTTAAAGAATTATATATAAAGATGGGATTAAGTGTAAGGTCTTATAATAACATATTAAAAGTTTCAAGGACTATAGCAGATTTAAATTATAAAGAAAATATAGATATTCAAGCTATAGCAGAAGCGGTTCAATATAGATGTTTAGAAAAATTATATAAAGAAGGGATGTAAAATTATAGAAATCGATTATAAAGATTATAGGTATCCAAAAAAATTATTAAAAATAAAAGATTTTCCTAAAAAGATATATGCTAAAGGTAATATAGAACTTCTAAATAAATTAGGAATTGCGATAGTAGGCTCTAGAGATTGTACTAAATATGGAATTAATCAGTCATATAAATTTGCAAATTCAATTTCAAAAAATGGAATATGTGTAATAAGTGGATTAGCTATAGGTATAGATGAATTTGCCCACAAAGGAGCATTTAAGAATTTGGGAAATACTATAGCAGTGTTAGGTTCAGGAATTAATAATATTTATCCAAAGGAGAATCTTAAACTTGCAAATGATATTATAGAAAACGGAGGGTGTATTATTTCAGAATATCCAAATGATGCAGAAGTTAAAATGTCAAATTTTCCAAAGAGAAATAGGATTATAAGCGCCATTTCAGAAGGAATATTAGTAATAGAAGCTAAATACAGAAGTGGTAGTACAATAACTGCAAATTTAGGATTTAAACAAGGAAAAAAAGTTTTTTGTTTGCCAAGTAATATAGATAGCAAGTTAGGAGTAGGAACAAATAAATTAATTCAGAAAGGAGCAAAACTGGTAATAAATGTAGAAGACATTTTTAGTGAATTAGGTATAAAAAAATTAAGAGAAGATATTGTGCAAAAATGGAAATATGAAGAAAAAAATGTGCCTAAAGAATATAAAGAAATTTATAAGGCAATAGGTAATAGTCCAACAGATATAAACACAATATGTTATAAAACAAATATACCTATTCAAGAAGTAAGTCAAAAACTAACAATGTTAGAAATTAAAGAATATATAAGAGTATTACCAGGAGATATGTTTGTAAAAGTATGAATAAATTAGGAAAAATTGGAGAAAATACAGCAATTAAGTATTTAGAAAAAATGAAATATAAAATTCTAAAAACAAATTACAGAAATAGAAGAGGAGAAATAGATATAATTGCTTTTTTAAATAATATATTAGTCATTATAGAAGTAAAAGCACGAAGCAATGATAGATATGGAAATCCAATAGAAGCTGTAAATAAAGAAAAAGTAAAGAAAATTAAAAATTGTACAAATTATTATATATATAAAGAAAGGATAAAATTTTCCGAAATTAGGTTTGATGTAATTGAAATCTACCAAATAAGAGGAAATTACGTGGTAAATCACGTAAAAAATGCTTTTTAAGAAGTTTGACAAAACGAATTTAAAATAATAAAGTACAGATTAAGTGAAAGGAGTTGAATAGTTTTTTCCTTAAATTAAGGAGGGAGGAGAATACTATGGAAGGATTCTACTGTAGTGCAAAAAAGTTTAATGAAGGAGAAAAAGGAGCAGAAGTTAAATTTAGTGCACGTATTAGCATGACAATATACGGTTGGATAGATGATGTAAAAGTCCGGATTTTTGGAATGAAAGAAAATTATGTACATTTAGATTATAAAGGACAAGATGATGAATATGCTTATTTTGAAAAAGTAACTTATCTCGAAAGATGCGCAATTTACAAATATAAGTTTTCTTTTATGTCTGAATGGACAAAATACCATGAATCTGATGAAGAAAAAATGTCTGTAAGTTTTAAGGTGCCTGACTGGGCAAGGGATGCAGTAATGTATCAAATTTTCCCAGACAGATTCTGTAGAGATTATAGTGTACCAATTCATGAATTTGGAACACGTACTATTCACAAAAATTGGTATGAACCACCAATTGTAGGACCTGATAAAAATGGTGATTGGGCACATGATTCATATGGTGGAAATTTTAAAGGAATAAAAAAAAGATTACGCTATTTAAAGAGATTAGGTATAGATATTATTTATCTAAATCCAATATTTATTAGTGATTCTAACCATAAATATGATGCAGAAAACTTTAGAATAATTGATCCATTTTTTGGTGGAGAAATAGATTTTAAAGATCTATGCAATGCCGTTCATCAAAAAGGTATGAAGATTATAGTAGATGTATCATTTAACCATGTTGGAAAAGATAGTGTCTATTATAATAAATCTGGAAAATTTAAAGAGCCAGGTGCATATCAGGGACCACAATCCAAATATTTTCCATTTTTTAAAGTTGAAATAGAGGATGGAAAAATAATATTTGATTATTGGTGGGGAATTGAAGATGAAGTTGTGTTAGATAAAGATTCTAAAGAATACCAAGAATACATTTGTGGTATAGGAGGAGTAATTGATTGGCTGTTTTCATTAGGCATTGATGGACTTAGAATTGATGTTGCTGATGACCTTACAGATTATTTTATTAATCTTATGGCAGAAGCATGTAGGCGCAATAAGCCAGACTTTTTAATGATACTTGAGGTTTGGAAGAATCCATTTAGAATGAACAGAAACTACATTTTAGATGGTAAAAGTGCTCATTCTGCAATGAATTATTTTTTTAAAGCGCCACTAATGGATTATATTAATTTAAATGATGATGTATATCTTCGAGAAAAAATCAATGAGGAATTGCACGAATTTCCAGAAGGAACTATTCATACATCAATGAACTTTACCTCTACTCACGATATTAGCCGTCAAATAAATCTTTATGCTAATGAAGGAGTTTTCTTAGAGAAGGGAGATAAAAGAAGAGAATGGCCCTGGAAACTAAAAAAAGTATTTGAAGATGATCAAAAGTGGCAACAAGAATATACATTACCAAGAGATGTGTATAAAAGGGCTAAAAAATTACTTAAGTTAGAAGATTTTATTTTAGCATTTTGGCCAGGAATTTTCACTATTTTCTACGGAGATGAAGCAGGTATTCAAGGGTATGGTAATTTATCTAATAGAAAGTCAATGCCTTGGCGAAGAAGGGATAAAGATACGACGAAATATGTAAGAAAAGTTATTAAATTACGTCATAAATATCAAGAATATTTACGTGCTGTAGATATTCCAGAGGTTAAGGAATTAACACCAGACAAATGGATATATGAGTTGGCTAAAGGTGACAAAAAAATAATTATAATACTTAACGATGGAGAGGATGATATGGTTGTTGAATTCGATGGAAAAGTAATTGGTTCATCTGAATATAACGCCAAAGATAAAGTAATTCACTCAAAAGGAGCGATTGCTATATTAGTAGCATAATTAAAACCTTCTTTCACTAAACTAACCAGTTGCAAGTTTATAACTTGCAACTGGTTTTCTGTATGATATAATAAATAAGAGGTGTGTTATAGTGATAAAAGAAGGATTAATATGCAAACCAGAATTTGATGATAAAAATAAATATTTACAATTTGGAAATAGAACTAATTGTAATAAAAAAATAATTGAAATAGCAAATAGCATTAATGAGCCTACAGATGGTTTAACTGTAAGAAAAATATTATTATGGATTAATCAAAATACCGTGCGAATTCATAATGATAAAGATGAAAGAAAGTTTAAAAGGAGTTCAGCAGAAATATTAGAATCTAAAGAAAGAACAGGCTGTTGTGATAGTAGTACTTTATTTACTTCAATTGCAAGGTATAAAGGAATTCCTACAATGCAAATTTTAACAATAAATAAAGATACTGGAAGAGATGGACATTTTTATGTGGCATCATATTTAGTAGATACAGAAAAAAGAGGAAAATGGATATTAATTGATACAGATGCTCCTGTAAAAGATATAAGAGATGTAAGATTAAGTGTTTTAAATTTAGAAAACAGAAATATAAGTAAAAGAAGATATGCTTATGCATATACAGATGATTATAGTAATATAGAATTAAATGGAATAAAAATTGATTGTATTCAAAATATTAATAAATTACAAAATGAAGTTTGGAATATGCTAGATAAAAGAGATTTTGTAGATAAAATGCGTGAATGAATTTATTTTATAAGTTTAAATTGACAATATAAAATATTATATATATAATTTTTTCATACTAATTAAGGAGGAAAAGATATGTATAAAATTAATAATCTACAAGATAACGATGATATTCGTATAGCAGATGCAAAAGCTGGAATGAAGGTTATAGAATATATGTCTGATTTAAGTGTAATGCCAGGAACAGCAATAACTGCTTACTATTGTTCTAGGATGAATGTAAGAAAGAGACAACTATTAATAGAATTGGAAAATAATGAGTACACAATAAGTTCTGGTGCTATGCAATGGTCTGTTGGAAATGTAGAATCAGTTGCAGATGTAAAAGGCGTAGGAGACTTTTTAGGAAAAGCTATAAAAGGAAGTGTTACAAAAGAGAGTTCTGTAAAACCAAAATATAAAGGAACAGGAACTTTAGTATTGGAACCTACATATAAACACATCCTATTAGAGGATTTATCTACATGGGATGGTGGAATAGTTTTAGATGATGGATTATTTTTAGCATGTGAATCTAAAATTCAACAAAATGTTGTTATGCGTAGTAATTTATCATCAGCAGTTTTAGGAAATGAAGGTTTATTTAATTTAAGTCTTTCAGGAAGTGGATTTGTTGCATTAGAATCACCAGTTCCAAGAGAAGAATTAGTAGAAGTAGAATTGCAAAATGATGTATTAAGGATAGATGGAAACTTTGCTGTAGCTTGGTCAAAAGGATTAGACTTTACTGTTGAAAAATCAACAAAAAGTTTAATAGGCTCAGCTGTTTCAGGAGAAGGATTGGTAAATGTTTATAGAGGTACAGGTAAGGTTTTAATGGCGCCTGTAAGAAATTTAACAACTGCATCAGCTACTTCAATATCAAAATAATTATGTTTTTAAATTATAGGATTCCTATACATTAAAAAATATATTGCACAGAAAAATTGCTGTGCAATTTTTTACGTTAACAAATATTTATGCTTTTTCGAGAACACTTTACAATTTTGTATATATTTTTGGAAAAATATAATTATAATGCATGAAAATTAATAGACAAATAAAAATGGTAATGATATACTCTTTAAGTAAAAAAAGTACAATTTAGATAAAATTATCAAAAGTTGTTATATTTAGTTTTTTTGTATAGGAAACGGAAGTATAAATATATTAAGAATATATAAAAAAATCTATAGTCCAAACTTAGAAATAGAGAAGGATATTGGACGAGAACAACGAACATTAAAGAAAAGGGTTGCCTAGAGATAGGTGGAAACTTAAAAACAACATCTTTATAAAAAGTATTAATTTAAAATTAGTGTTTAGTGTAAACGAAGTTCCCTCTGTTCGTAGTATAAAAGGAGATGTAATAAAGTGTTTTGTACTAAATGTGGAAGTGAAATAAAAGAAGGAGATTTATATTGTACAAATTGTGGTAAAAAGATAAAGGAAAGAAATCAAAATAATGGAAAACGAAAATTAAAAAAATGGCAGAAGATTAGTATTGTTTTCTTTATATTGATAATATTGATAATTTTAGCAATTATAATTATTTTTTTATATAAAAATAAAAAAAATAGTGATAATTCACAAGTGCTATCAAATAGTATTAGTACAGAAATAGCTAATAGTACTCAATATAATGTAGAAAGTAATAATAATGATGAAACAATTTTAACGATTATATCAATAGATTTTGCTAATACATATAGAGGATTTTGTAATTTGTGTAGTCAATATGGAGAATTTATAAATACTCCTGATATTAGTTATAAAGACAGTAATAAATTTGTAGTATCAATAAAAGCGAAAAAATCAGAAATAGATAAGATTTATGAAGAATTAGGTAATAATGACCAAGTATATAAAATAATAAAAGGATTTTATATAAATAATGAATACAAGAAAATAATTAATCAATTATTAAATAATTCAGAAGAAAAAAATGGTCTTGGAATAGAATATGGAGTAGTAGATATTAATAATGATGGTATAACTGAATTGATACTTTCGCATGGAAAATCAAGAGCGGAAGCAGTTACGGAATTTTATACATATAATAACAATAAAGCAATTAAACTTGGAGAAGGAGCACAAGGAGTTTTATATGAAGGAGATGTTTATACTGAAAATAAATTAAAGTTAGTGTATACTGAAAATGGGGGAAAACAGCAAGTATATGATGTTATATATAATAATAACAAATTTGCAATAAAAGAAGATACAGTAGATACAAATTCAGAAAATTTTGGAGAAAAAATAGAATTATATAAACCAGAAGAAGAACTTCCTTATGATGAAGACTAAAAAATAATTAAATACTAAATTTTAGTTATATTGTTTACAATAGAGATATAAGATTTGATAAAGTAGTTTAAATATAAATTAAAGCAAGGAGATATTAAAATGTTTTGTAGTAAATGTGGAAATGAAATAAAAAAGGGAGACAAATATTGTGGCAAATGCGGAAATAAAATTAATGATGATTTAAAAAGAAATCATATTAAAGTAATAATAGTAGTTATAATAATATTGATGGGAATAATTATTTCTGCTTTAATATTTATAAATAATAAGAATGCAGATAGTAATGGAAAATTAAATGATTCAAGTAGCCAGCAACAAAATGAAGAAATGCAAAAAGTAAAAACAAATTTTGTATATAAATTCAATGCTGATAATACAGAAGAATATAATGGTGGTGCAAAGAATCATATAGCTAATTCTAATCAATATAATTGGAAAGTAGATACCAGTCATGCTAAACTTGTAACAATTACAGAAGATATGCTAGACATAGAATTCGTAGAAAATTATAATAATCACAATATATATCACATAAATTCAAAAGTTAAAGATGGATTAATAGATGTGCATACTACTAAAACTTCATTTGCACCTAATTATACTATAACAGTTGAAAGTAAGGTTTATAATAATGGATTATATGTTTTTTTGAAAGATGATAATACTGTTTTATATGGTGAAAATTTAGAAACTTTAAAAAGTCTAATCTAAAATTTAAAAATAAAAAACGGAAGTATAGATACTTCCGTTTTTTTGTATATATTATCTCTTTGAGAATTGTGGTGCTTTTCTAGCTTTTTTAAGACCATATTTCTTTCTTTCTTTCATACGTGGATCTCTTGTTAAGAATCCATTAGATTTTAATACTGGTCTGTATTCTGAGTTAGCTTCATTTAAAGATCTAGCTATACCATGTCTTATAGCTCCTGCTTGACCTGTAAATCCTCCACCTTGAACTTTACAAATAACATCAAATTTATCTGCTGTATTTGTTACGTTTAAAGGTTGTTTTACAATATATTTTAATGTTTCTAAACCAAAATATTCATCTAAATTTTTTCCATTTACTGTTATATTTCCTTTTCCTTCAACTAATCTAACTCTAGCTATTGCATTTTTTCTTCTACCTGTTCCATAGAACATTATTTTTTCTCCTGCCTTTGCCATTTAAAAATTCCTCCTTAATTTTTTGGATATAATCCTATATTAGAAATTCCATATTTCTGGTTTTTGTGCCATGTTTTCATGTTCACTACCAGCATATACTCTTAATTTTGTTAACATTTTTCTTCCTAAAGAATTATGTGGAAGCATTCCTTTAACAGCAATCATCATTGCTCTTTCAGGTCTTGTAGCCATCATATTTCTTGCTGAAGTTTCTTTTAATCCTCCTGGATATCCAGAATGACGTCTATAGAATTTTTGATCTAATTTTTTTCCTGTAAATGTTGCTTCAGAACAGTTTATTATAATTACATGATCTCCAACATCTAAGTTTGGTGTATAAGTTGGTTTGTGTTTTCCTCTTAATAATTTTGCAGCCTCTGTTGCAACTCTACCAACTGGTTTATTTGCTGCATCTAAAATATACCATTTACTTTCGATTTCTTTTCCTTTTACACTATATGTAGTATTATTCATGGTAAAATTACCCTCCATTCAAAATTTTTAATTTATATAATAAGCTTTAAATATATAAACTACCGGGGAGAGGCTTATATAATTATTACTTATTGACTAATTTAAAAGCTAATTCATAAAATTAGCATAATAATTTTAATACAAGAATCTTAAAAAGTCAAGGTGTTTCTAAGGAAAAATTCAAAAAAGTGTGAATTCGACTTCAGTAATGACGAATAAAAAATAAGGAAAGAAAAAAACATAGCAAAATGAAGAAAAAATGCTATGTTTTTTTTTTTTAAAATATTTTTTCGCACAAATATGATAAAATATAGATGAAAAATATACAAAGGATGGTGGTATGTATGAAAAAGGAATTTTCTAAAAATACAACAGAAGTATTTGCGAAAACAATATTTCACTATGTACCAGAATTACTAAAGTATATAGATGAAATAAGTGAACCAAGGAAAAGGCATGATTACTCAATGAGGTATTTGATTATGTCAGAAATGCTGATGTTTTTAAGTGAAGGAAAATCACAAAGATTTACAGAAACAGCATTTGAAAACACAAAATATCTGGAAAATATGAGCAAGATAATACAAGAAAAAGTAGAAAGTATACCAGATGCAGAAATATATACAAATGTATTTTCAAGAATAGAAAAAGAAGAAATAGAAAAATTACAATATAAAATAAATTATCAAATGATAAGAAATAAGACATATGAAGACTCAAAAATATTAGGAAAATATAATTTAGTATTAGATGCAACAAGGTTTCAAAAAGCCCACTATGAAATAAGTAAAGAGTGGTTAAAAGAAACAAAAGAAGGAAAAACAACATGGTACTTATCAATGTTAGAACTAAAGTTAGTAGCAAATAATATGGCAATATCAATAATGAATGAAATGATAAAAAATGAAGATAAAAAGAAAGAAAATGAAACAGAAGAAGAAATAAAAAATAAAAGTATAGAAGAGCTTAAGCAGGATTGCGAATTGAATGCATCAAAAAGAATGTTACCAAGATTTAGGAGAACATATCCAAGATTACCGGTAAGAATAATAGGAGATTCATTATATCCATCAATAGGCTTAATAGAATTATGTGAAAAAGAGAATATAGAATATATATTTGTATTGAAAGATAAGAGAATACCAACATTACTGAGTGAGTTTTTAACATTAGTAAGTATGTCAGAAGGGAACAGAGAAATAATCGAGACAAAAGAGAAAATAGTATTAACATTATGGGAAAATAACATAGATTACAAAGGAAAGAAAGTAAATGTAATAAGGCAAATAATAAAAAATAAGAAAACAGAACAATATGGTAAATGGATGTGGATTACAAATAGAGAAATAACAAGAAAAAATTTATACAAAATAATATATTGTGCAAGAGTAAGAGATTACATAGAAAATCAAGGATTTAGAGAACAAAAAATAACAAGTGGAATAGAATTAGAACATATATATTCAAAAGATGTAAAAGCAATAAAAGTAATCTATACAATAATACAAATAACACACTTAATAATGCAAATAATAGAACATTCAGATATATGTGGAGAATTTAATAAAAAATATGGAAGCGTAAAAGTATTTCGACGAAAGTTTTACGCTCATTTAACTGAAACAAACATAAACATAGAACTTATTCAAATCAAGATACAAATACGCTTCGATAAATCATTAATGATATATTAATGATACACA
>CALYAJ010000007.1 GCA_944393485.1 uncultured Clostridia bacterium | reverse complement strand
TGTCATAAAAACTAATGTTATTAAATATTTTGCTTTTACAGTTTTTAAATTCATAATCACATCAAATCCTTCTATTTCTCATTAATATATATATTTTATTATATATTAATATATTTTAAAGTCAATATGTTTTTTAATACAAATTTCAAGATTTAAGTATATTTTTTAAGTACTTACGGAATTAGACTTTCAAACTTTCCAATTTAATATTACTTTTTTGTTACATTTTACTTTTTTAATCCATTATATTTTCTAAATCTTTTGTAGCTATTATCCCTTCATTTATAGGTATTAAAAAATGTTCCTCTGCCAAAATTGCATAACAATTTTGTGTGAAATTTATTAATATAAAAGGAAAGTTCAGAGAACTTTCCTTTTATATTAAAACCAAGTATATCAAAATATACTTGGTTTTTTTATTGTATAGAAAATATCGCCATATTTTTACGTGTACAACAAGGTTAAGTCCCTATGTCTGCACGAGCAAAGCAAGTGCATGGCTTTGCTTATAGCTCACACTATCAAAATTTTTAATTTTGATAGTGGCTTAATTTCGCAATTACTCCAAAGAATTGCTTGGCGTTTCTTATTATGCTTCTTGAATCTCTTCTTCCTGACCTTCAACTTTTATGTTTAAATTCTTATATCTGTCCATTCCTGTTCCTGCTGGTATTAATTTACCAATCATAACATTTTCTTTTAATCCTACTAGTTCGTCTACTTTTCCTTTTATTGCAGCTTCTGTTAATACTCTTGTTGTTTCTTGGAATGATGCTGCAGATAAGAAACTTTCTGTTGCAAGTGATGCTTTTGTAATTCCTAGTAGAACACGTTTTCCAGTTGCAGGACGTTTTCCTTCTGCTATTGCTTGATTGTTAACTTCTTCAAAATCATACATATTTACTAAAGATCCAGGGAATAAATCTGTATCTCCATTATCTTCAACTTTAACTTTCTTAATCATTTGTCTTCCGATAACTTCGATATGTTTATCATTTATATCAACACCTTGGTTTCTATAAACTTTTTGTACTTCTTGTACTAAATAAGTATAAACTCCTTCTGGTCCTTTTACTTTTAGAATATCATTTGGATTTAATGAACCTGTTGTAATTGGATCTCCTGCTTCTATTTCATCTCCGTCCATTACTTTTAATTTAGCACCAAATGGTATTGTATATGTTTTAGAATTGTCTTTAGAAGTAATAATAACTTCTTTCTTTTTCTTATCTTCTACTACTTTAACTTTACCAGAGATTTCTGCCATAATTGCAAGTCCCTTTGGTTTTCTAGCTTCAAATAGCTCTTCAACTCTAGGAAGACCTTGTGTAATATCTGCAACACCAGCAACACCACCAGAGTGGATAGTTCTCATTGTAAGCTGTGTACCAGGCTCACCAATTGATTGTGCTGCAATAACACCAACAGCTTCACCGATATTTACTAATTCTTTTCTAGCTAATCCCATTCCATAACATTTACGACATACACCTTGTTTTGATCTACATCCTAGTACAGAACGAACTTTAACTTTTTCTACTCCTGCTGCAACTATTTTATCTGCTATTTCATCTGTTATCATAGTATTTGTATCTACTAAGATTTCTCCAGTTTTTGGATCTTTAAGATCTTCTATAACAAATCTTCCTAATAGTCTTTCTCTTAAAGTTTCTATTATTTGATTTCCTTCTTTAATATCACATAATACTATTCCATCATGACTTCCACAATCTTCTTCTCTTACGATAATATCTTGTGAAACATCAACTAATCTTCTTGTTAAGTATCCTGAGTCAGCTGTTCTTAAGGCTGTATCAGAAAGTCCTTTTCTAGCACCGTGTGCTGAAATAAAGTATTCCAATGCGTCTAATCCTTCAGCAAATGATGATTTAATTGGTATTTCAACTGCTCTACCAGTAGTACTTGCCATAAGACCTCTCATACCTGCTATTTGTCTTAATTGGTTCATATTACCACGGGCTCCAGATTGAACCATCATATATATAGGATTTAAGTCATCAAAGTTTTCTTTCATTGCTTCTGTAACTTCGTTTGTTGCTTTATCCCAAACATTGATAACTGCATTATATCTTTCCTCGTCTGTTATTAAACCACGTTTATATTTCTTTCTTATTTCTTCTACTTGGTTTTCTGCATTTGCTAAAATGTCTTTTTTAGCTGCTGGAACTTTAACATCTGCTGCAGAGAATGTAACACCTGCAAGTGTAGAATATTTAAATCCTATTGATTTAATATAATCTAATACTTCTGCAGATTCAGTTAAACCATGTTTATCAATACATCTTTTTACTATATCTCCTAAGTTTTTCTTTATAACTGGGAAATTAATTTCTAGTTCAAATGCATTTTCTGGATTACTTCTATCTACATATCCTAAATCTTGTGGTATTCCTTCATTATATATAATTCTACCAACTGTTGTTTGTACTTTTTTAGTTTTTATTTCTCCATCTATTTCTTTGCTAAATCTTACATATACTTTAGCATGTATTCCAACATCATGGTTTTCATAAGCCATTATAGCTTCATCTTTATCTTTAAAGTACATACCTTCACCTTTTTCACCATCTAAGGCCATTGTTAGGTAATAACTTCCAAGAACCATATCTAGTGTTGGTACTGTAACTGGTTTACCATCTTGTGGTTTTAATAAGTTATTTACAGATAACATTAAGAATCTTGCTTCTGCTTGAGCTTCTGGTGATAATGGTAAGTGAATAGCCATTTGGTCACCGTCGAAGTCAGCATTAAATGGTGTACAAACTAATGGATGTAGTTTGATTGCTCTACCTTCTACTAAAACTGGTTCAAATGCTTGAATACCAAGTCTGTGTAGTGTAGGCGCACGGTTAAGCATAACTGGATGATCTTTAATAACATCTTCTAGTATTTCCCAAACTTCTGGACTTAATTTTTCTACCATTCTTTTTGCATTCTTAATATTATGTGCAATTCCTCTTGAAACTAATTCTTTCATAACAAATGGTTTGAATAATTCTACTGCCATTTCTTTTGGAAGACCACATTGATATATTTTTAGTTCTGGTCCTACAACTATAACTGAACGACCAGAGTAGTCAACTCTTTTTCCTAATAAGTTTTGACGGAATCTTCCTTGTTTTCCTTTTAATAAATCTGATAATGATTTTAATGGTCTGTTTCCAGCTCCTGTAACAGGTCTTCCACGTCTACCATTATCTATTAATGCATCTACAGATTCTTGTAACATTCTCTTTTCATTTCTTACAATTATTTCTGGTGCACCTAATTCTAATAATCTTTTTAATCTGTTATTTCTGTTTATAACTCTTCTATATAAATCATTTAAATCTGATGTTGCAAATCTACCACCATCTAATTGAACCATAGGTCTTAAATCTGGTGGGATAACAGGTATAACATTCATTACCATCCATTCTGGTCTATTTCCAGATAGTCTAAATGCTTCTACTGTATCTAATCTTTTTACAAGTTTAACTTTCTTTTGTTCACTTGCTTTAGATATTTCTTTTTTAAGTTTTGCAGATAATTTCTCTAAATCTATTTTTTCTAATAGTTTTCTTAATGCTCCTGCACCCATTTCTGCTTTAAATGAACCTTTACCATATTTTTCTTCTGCTTCATGGTATTCTCTTTCATTTAAAACTTGTGCTTCCATTAATCCTGATGTTCCTTTATCTGTTACTATATATGATGCAAAATAAATAACTCTTTCTAGATTTCTAGGAGAAACATCTAACATTAAAGCTATTCTACTTGGTATTCCCTTAAAGAACCAAATATGAGCAATTGGTGCTGCAAGCTCAATATGTCCCATTCTCTCTCTTCTTACTTTAGATTTTGTTACTTCTACACCACATCTGTCACAAACTATTCCTTTATATCTAACTCTTTTATATTTACCACAATGGCATTCCCAGTCTTTTACTGGTCCAAATATTCTTTCACAGAATAAACCATCTTTTTCAGGTTTTAAAGTTCTGTAATTTATAGTTTCTGGTTTTTTAACTTCACCTTTTGACCATTCTCTTATTTTTTCATCAGAAGCTAAACCAATTTTTATTTTATCAAAGACTTCTAATTCGTCCATATTTTGCCCCCTTGATTTATTTTTTTAGGTACTTATACTTAAAGTGCTAAGCACCTTAAGTATAAGTTTTTCTGCAATAATTTATGTCTAATTCTTATCTTCATCAAGATTGTCTTCTGATAAGTCATTTCCATATATGTCTTCATCATCTAGAATTCCATCTTCTTCGAAAATACTGTCATTATCTTCATTTAATTCTACAGGATTTTCATCATTATCTTCTTCTGCTTCTATATAAGAATTTTCTAATTCATTTTCATTTAATACTTGTTCTTCTTTTTGTTTTGCTTCGTTATAGTCTATACCGTCATCTATATCTTCTTTAAGTTCTACTTCTTTATTGTCTTTAGTATATAACCTCATATCTAATCCTAGTGATTGAAGTTCTTTTATTAATACCTTAAATGTTTCTGGAACACCTGGTTCAGGAATATTTTCTCCTTTAACTATTGCTTCATATGTTTTAACTCTTCCTACAACATCGTCTGATTTAACTGTTAACATTTCTTGTAGCGTATGAGCTGCACCATATGCCTCTAGTGCCCAAACTTCCATTTCTCCAAAACGTTGTCCACCAAATTGAGCTTTACCTCCAAGTGGTTGTTGTGTAACTAATGAGTATGGTCCAGTTGAACGAGCATGTATTTTGTCATCTACTAAGTGGTGTAATTTAAGCATATACATAACTCCTACTGTAATTGGTTCTGCAAATGGATCTCCTGTTCTTCCATCATAAAGAATTGTTTTTCCATCTGGAGTATTTCCAGATTTAATTAATAATTCTTCTATTTCTTCTGATGTTGCACCATCAAAAACTGGTGTTGCAACATTCCATCCTAATTCTTTTGCAGCTAAACCTAAATGTACTTCTAAAACTTGACCTAAGTTCATACGAGAAGGAACACCTAATGGATTAAGTAAAATATCTACTGGTGTACCATCTGGCATAAATGGCATATCTTCTTCTGGTAATATTCTAGAAATTGTACCTTTATTACCATGACGTCCAGCCATTTTATCTCCAACTGATATTTTTCTTTTTGTTGCTATATAACATCTTATAATTTGATTTACACCAGGTCCTAATTCATCTGAATTATCCCTTGTAAATATTTTTACATCTACTATTGTTCCAGCTTCTCCATGTGGTACTTTAAGAGATGTATCTCTTACTTCACGAGCTTTTTCTCCAAAGATTGCACGAAGTAATCTTTCTTCTGCTGTTAGTTCTGTTTCACCTTTTGGTGTAACTTTTCCAACTAATATATCTCCTGGTCTTACTTCTGCACCAATTCTTATAATACCATTTTCGTCTAAGTCTTTTAAGCTGTCTTCACCAACATTTGGAATGTCTCTTGTAATTTCTTCTGGTCCTAATTTTGTATCACGACATTCGCAGTCATATTCTTCTATATGAATTGAAGTAAATACATCTTCTTTTACTAATCTTTCATTTAAAAGAATAGCATCTTCATAGTTGTATCCTTCCCATGTAGAGAATGCTACTAATACATTTCTACCAAGTGACATTTCTCCATTTTTAGTTGCTGGTCCGTCTGCTATTGCATCACCTTTCTTAACCTTTTCACCTTTTACAACAATAGGTCTTTGGTTAATACAAGTTCCACCATTTGTTCTTTTAAATTTGTTTAATTTATGTGTTTTAGTTGTTCCATTATTATATTTAACAGTGATTGCGTCTCCTGTAACTTTTTCTATAACACCATCGTCTTCTGCCAAAATAAGTATTCCTGAATCTTTTGCTGCTCTATATTCCATACCTGTTCCTACTATTGGAGCTTCTGGCATTATTAATGGAACTGCTTGACGTTGCATGTTTGCACCCATTAAAGCACGTTTTGCATCATCATGCTCTAAGAATGGTATCATGGCTGCACCAATTGAAACTAATTGTTTAGGTGATACATCCATTCCTGTTACCATTGTATTGTCTACTTCTATAATATCGTTTCTATATCTAACTTTTACACGTTTATTTACAAATGATCCATCTTCGTTTAATGGTTCTTCTGCTTCTGCTATATAGTTTCCATCTTCTACATCTGCACTCATATATTCTACTTTATCTGTAACTCTATGAGTTTCTGGATCTACTAATCTATATGGTGTTTCGATAAATCCATATTCATTAATTTGAGCAAATGAAGAAAGTGCTGAAATTAATCCAATGTTTGGTCCTTCTGGAGATTCTATCGGGCAAAGTCTTCCATAATGAGTGTAGTGAATATCACGAACCTCGAAACCTGCTCTTTCTCTAGAAAGTCCTCCTGGTCCTAATGCAGAAATTCTTCTTTTATGTGTAAGTTCTGATAATGGATTTGTTTGATCCATAAATTGTGATAATTGTGAACTACCAAAGAATTCTCTTATTGCTGATGTTATTGGTTTTGTATTAATTAATGTTTGTGGTGTTACAACATCTAAGTCTTGAATTGTCATTCTTTCACGAACAACTCTTTCAAGTCTTGTTAAACCAATTCTAAATTGATTTTGTAATAATTCACCAACACAACGAATACGTCTGTTTCCTAAATGGTCAATATCATCAATTTCTCCTAATTTATGGTCTAAGTTTAATAAGTAGTTAACTGATGCTAAAATATCTTCTGTTGTAACATGTTTTGGAACTAATTCATCATATCTTGCTTTAATTGCATCATGTAAATCTTTTTCCTCTGTATTGTCTAATATATTTTTTAATACTTCATAATTAACCATTTCTTTGAAATGTAAGTCTGAAATATCTACATTAGTAACAAAGTTATGAATATTAACTGTTCCATTACCTATTACTTTTACTGGTTTATCTTCTACTTTTACTTCTACTACATTAATTCCAGAATTTTGAATATCTTCTGCTACTTCTTTTGAAATAACTTCATCTTTTTCTACAAAAACTTCTCCTGTTTCTGGATTAACAATATCTGTTGCTGCTATCTTTCCAGCAATTCTTGTAGCTAAACTTAGTTTTTTATTATATTTATATCTTCCTACTTTTGCTAAATCATATCTTCTTGCATCAAAGAATAATCCGTTAAATAAATTTCTTGCAGCATCTACTGTTGGAAGTTCTCCTGGTCTTAATTTCTTATATATTTCTATTAATGCTTCATCTTGAGTTTTTATTGGATCTTTTTCTAAAGTTACTTTTAATTTTTCTTCATTTCCAAAGAAGTCAAGTATTTGGTCATCTGTTGTAAGACCTAAAGCTCTTAATAGTGTTGTTACAGGAATTTTTCTAGTTCTATCTACACGTGCATAAAATACGTCATTGCTATCTGTTTCATATTCAATCCAAGCACCTCTTATTGGCATTACTGTTGATGTATATAATCTTTTACCTGTTTTATCATATGAAAATTCATAGTAGCATCCTGGTGAACGTACTAATTGGCTAACTACAACTCTTTCTGCACCATTTATTATAAATGTTCCACTATCTGTCATTAATGGGAAATCACCTAAATAAATTTCTTGTTCTTTTATTTCTCCTGTTTCACGATTTATTAATCTTACTTTTACGTGTAAACGTGTAGAATAAGTTGCGTCTCTTTCTTTAGCTTCTTCTAAAGAATATTTTGTTTTGTCTTCCATGTAATAATCGAAAAATTCTAGAACTAAATTTCCTGAATAGTCAATAATTGGTGAAATGTCTCTTAAAACTTCTCCCAATCCTTCTTCAACAAACCACTCATAAGAATCTCTTTGCACTTTGATTAAATTAGGCATATCGATATAATCGCCAACTTTTGCAAAGTCTTTTCTTGAGCTTTTCTCATGCTTAATTTCTTTTAACAATTAAATCACCTCTAAAATAAAATGTAAGCAGTTTGAAAAAAATATATATGAACATTGAAAAGTCCTTCTTGGCTTTAAGCTTAGTTTGCAAGCTACTTTAAATTCCTGCTTAAAACTTATTTCCCTAGCATTTGGGCTTAAATCAATTCCTCTTTTCAACTTAATATAATCTGGCGTTTTTAGGCAACAAAAAGGCATGCTGGCAACTTCTTTGTTCTATTAGAATTTTTTATCTTTTGCCAACCTACCTTGTCTTTAATTACTACTTTTTATATATAGTATTTATTATTTTAATCACCTTTTGCGTTTAAATTACCACACGTATCATAGCATATTTATGTAATATTTGTCAATATTTTTTGGATAACTTTTCCTATTTTTTTCACCATCCGTAGTATTAGTTGAATTTCTGGATTAGAACAAATCGGAAATCCTTAATATTTGTAGCAACTTTATCCTTTCTCTTTGGTTTTCCATAAATTTGTTCTGTGCCAATTTTACATTAGTAAAATTGTGTACAACTGTTGGAGCAAAGCGACTTTCCTATTATAGAACAAATCTTGCTTCGCGAGAACTTTTCTCTACTTTTTTTAATTTAACTATTTATATTTAAGTTCTCGAAGAAGCGTAAAGATTTGTTGACGCGAAAAATTGCATAGCAATTTTTCTGTGCAATGTTATTTTTATGTTATAGGAAAAAGTAATTTTTCCTATAACATAAAAAAGATGCTAAGTTTAAATTAGCATCTTTTTTACGTATATAACAAGGCCGAAGTAACCTATATTTGTTCGATTGTGAAGCAATTTGCACATATGTTTAAGCCAAACTTTTTTCATTACTTTATATCTTTATATTTTCTTCTATTAATAATACCAATTATTAACATTATTAAAACAATAGCTATAGCAACTAATCCCACATGTGTTCCAGTATAAGGTAATTTTTCGTCTGCTTCTGTGCTATCCTCTCTATCTACATCTCCTCTATTTGTAGTAGTTCCTTTATTACTATTTTCATCTTCATTATTATTATTGTTATTGTTGTTATTATTGTTGTCATTATTATTATTATTATTGTTATTATTATTATTGTTATTATTTTGATTATCATTTGAAGAACTACCATTTTCTATAACTGTAATTTTATCTAAATATACAGTAATGCTTATTTCAGTTTCTGTCATATTTGCTGAAAAAACTTCTGTTTCCATTGCTGTATCTGTAGAATTCTTATTTCCTTCGCTAATAAAATATTCTAAAGCCTTTTGGCTATCTACCCCATAAATATCTGTAACAGCTAAATAAAGCACTGGTAGCATTGTTGCACTTAACATCATTTCTTCTGCAGATGAATCTTGTGAAACAAAATTAAATTCAATTTGATTATTTTGAATTGTATAATTAAATACGATATTCAAATCATTCTCTAATCCTGTTTGCTCTGGTTTAACAACTATATTTATACTAGTATCTGTTATTTGTACTTGTTCTTCTGGTATACCAGTATCTCCAACAGTTAATGTCATATTATCTACAGTAGCAGATACTTCTTTTCCATTACACATATATTCCTTTAAAGCATTTCCTAGATTTTCTTGTGTAATAATATTATCTGCATAAACAGTTTGAACTCCAAATAACACTACGGTAACAAGCAATACAAAAAACTTAAATAAAAATTTTTTCATTAGTATCCTCCAATTTATTTTCTTTTGATAGTTTTTCTGTTATTATTATGTTATACTTAAAATGATTTAACGTCAAGTAAATTTTTAAATTAAGGTGATAATATGCAAAATAATACAAAAGATAGTAATAATGAAAGAAACTTATCTGAAGTTTTTAAAGAATTACAGGAATCTCGTAATTCTACTTCAAATACAGGAAATATTAATAAAAAAAAATCTACAAAAAATATTACAAAAAAGAAAAAAAATAACTATCAAAAAATTAAACCAGTTAAAACTCCTAGACAAAAAAAGCCTAAAAAGGATCATTTTGCTAAATTAAAAAATAAATTTAAAATATTAAGAAGTAATAAAAAGAAATTCAAACAATTCGTAATAGTTACTTCTATATATTTTATAGTTATTATTGGACTAATTGTGGGTATAATAATATATATTATTAATAGTAATAAACTCGAAAATCCATATGGCGAATTTGCTAAATACGAGAAAAATTCAACACCATTTAATATCAGTCAAATTTTACTTACTAATACTGAAACAATAAAAACCAAGGAAAATACATTCCGTGATAAAGAAATTCCATATTCTACAAAGTTTATAGAAAATAATGCTCTTCCAAAAGATGAAAAAAATGTAATACAAGAGGGAGTTCCCGGACTAGAAAGAGTAAATATTGTAAGAACTTATGAAGGCGAAGATTTAATAGATGAATCTACTTCAAGTATAAATATTCTAAGAGCTCCTGTGGAAGAAATAATAGAAGTTGGAACTTCTGACTTTTTAGTAAATTATAATGTACATATAGGAGACACCATGTACATTATTGCAACAACTTCATTATTGGATTCTATGAACAATGGAAGTGAAATATGTAAAATAACAAGATATATGGATGTTACTTTATTAGAAGTAATTGGTGAGTGGTGTAAAATATCATTTGATGGTCAAGAAGGATATGTTCTTGCCTCATCTCTTACATCTGAATCTGCAACACCTGATATTGTTTCACAAAATAAAGTTCAAAGAATTGTATCTAGATTAAACTTTAATATGCAATTAAATGTAAAGAGTGGATTATCTTTATCAGACTTTAAACGAATATTATCTGGTGAATCTAAAGATAAATATAAAATTATTCAAGACAATGCTGCAGCATTTTATAATGCAGAACAAAAATACAATGTCAACGGATTACTTCTTGTTGCTATGGCAATACATGAAAGTGCATGGGGAACATCAGCAATTGCTCAAGATAAAAAGAACTTATTCGGATATGGAGCCTATGATAATGATGCATATAATTCAGCTTACACATATGATACATATGCAGAAAGTATAGATTTTGTTGCAAAAATGTTGGCAAAAACATATTTAAATCCAAAAGGAACAGCAATAGCAGATGGCGAAACTGCAACAGGAACATTCTACACTAGTCCTACATTAACTGGAATTAATAATAAATACTCTACAGATCCAAACTGGTGTACAAAAGTATTTTCTTATATGACATATTTCTATGATAAACTATAGGGATTTGAAGGCACTCCTAAAATCCCTCTCTAATAATATTTTTTAAAAAGGAAAAAAGGCACATCCCTTTTCCCTAGTAAGGAGATTTAAATGAAAAAGATTCATATGCAAAAAGACATTATTATACTTTTAATATTAGTTATTTTAATAATTGCTATGATACCTATTTATTTTGTAAATATTACTCTAGTTGTACGTAATAATATTTTTGCAAAGGAAGCTATTAATACTTATTCAAATTACTCTGCTCCTATTTTTACAATAGAAAACATCGTATTTTATAGCAATGCTTTTGTAACAGATAACAGTGCAGATCAAAATTTACAAGATATAGATATTGGTCAATATACTGATATAGCAATTTATATAAATAACCATACTTCTTCTGAGGAACTAACAGATGAAAATACTGTTAAACAACTTTATATAGATAATATTAAAATAACAAGTAATTCTGATAAAGGAGAAAAAATTATTGGATATAAAAATCCTTTATATTTTGCAAAATATAAAGGTATTGAAGCACCAGAAAATAACAGAATTGATTTTAACATAATTTCTAGTAATAAAGATAATAAAGAAAGCTCATATAATAATCCTTCTTTTTATCAAGATTGCTCTAATCCAATATCTTTAGGATATATTAATAAAAATATAGCAACTAATGTAGCTGTTAATTCTGATTCAGCTGTTTCTTTGGATGGTTCTATATTAAAATTAGCAAATATAACTTTAGAAGACTTGGTTTTTACTATGAGTTTTCAAATACACATTATAAATAATAAAGATGAAGAATTTGTATGTTATATAAACAAACCAATTCTTACAGAAGAACAAAATAATACTTTATTTGAAGGATATATAGCTACACAATTTTCTCCAAGTCCAGGAACATATCAATTCATAAAAAAAGATAATTAGCTACATGTCTCTCACCAATTTAATAAAACTCGGACTTATTGAATACGGAATTTTTGATTATTTTTCATATTCAACAAAAAATAACTTCTAGTATTAAAATCATCTATTCATAATATATTTGAATAGGTGATTTTTTTGAGAAGATTAAAAGTATTTATAATAAATGGTACAATTTTAACTTTTACATCTATATTCTTACAATTTATAGGTGTCTCTTTTGGAGTTTATATTTCAAATAGAATTGGTCAAGAAGCTGTTGGATTATACCAACTATTAATGTCTGTTTATTCATTTGGAATTACTTTAGCATTATCTGGAATTAATTTAACATGTATGAGAATAATTTCAGAAGAACTAGCAAAAGAGTCTTTAGGTAATGTAAAAGGTGCTATAAAAAAATGTTTATTGTATAGCTTACTTTTTGGATTACTATCTTTCTTTGTATTAAGCATATCTTCTTCTCTTATTGCTACCAATATTTTGCATAGCAAAATAGAGTCGAAAACAATATGTATAATGGCTTTAGCCCTACCTTTTGTATCTATTTGTTCTTGTATTAATGGTTATTTTTCAGCAGTTAGACATGTAATAAAATCATCCCTATTACAAATTGTTGAACAATTTTTTAGAATATTTGTAGTAACTTATTTACTTAATTATGTATTTACACCTTCAATAAATTCTGCATGCTTAGCTATTGTTTTTGGAAGTACTCTTTCTGAAGTCTTAACTTGCATTTGTACTTTTGCACTTTTTTTATTTGACAATAAAAAATATGTTAAACAAAATACATCTTTTCCTGTAAAGAACATTTTAAGAATATCTTTACCAATTTCTTTTACATCATATATTAGATCTGGACTATCTACACTAAAACAAGTACTTGTACCATTAAAATTGGAAAGTTTTGGACTTAGTTGTACTGCTTCGTTATCTCAATATGGAATAATAAATGGAATGGTACTTCCAATAATATTATTTCCAAGTACATTTTTAAATTCTTTTAGTGGATTGCTAATACCAGAATTTTCTAGCTTTAATATAAAAAAGGAAAATACCAGAATAAAAAAATCTATAGAAAAAATATTTAAATATACAATGTTTTTTTCATTTTTTGTTGTTGGATTTTTTTATTGTTTTTCAGACAATTTAAGTGTAATAATTTATAAAAATATTGAATTGTCAAAATATATTAAAATTCTGGCTCCTATTATTATTTTTATGTATTTGGATAATATTGTTGATGGAATATTAAAAGGCTTAGACAAGCAAGTAGCTGTTATGATTATAAATATTGTAGATTTAATAAGTAGCATTATATTTATTTGCATCTTACTACCTATTTATGGAATTGTTGGATATTTAATTGTACTCTTTATAAGTGAAATTCTAAACGCAACCTTAAGTATCTTTGTTTTGTTACATTCTGTAAAAATAAAATTTGACTATAAAAAATTGATTTTACGTCCAATTTTAGTACTATTTTTTACTGTAATCCTAACAAATATATTTAAATTTGAAACATATTCTACATTTTTTCTAGTATTAGATGGATTAGTATTTGCTGTTTTTTATTTTTTATTCTCTTTTATGTTTAAATTTATTAGGAAAGAGGATTTAAAACTTTAATCCTCTAGCAAAACTACTAATTCATCTCTTGATATTAGTCCTTCCTCTTCTAGTTCTGGTACTTCGACATAATGTATCTTTATTTTTATATTTTTGTTTTCGTCTGATATGTTTAAAATATCATGATGTTTTTCATAGCTATATGCTTCCATATTTAGTTTTGAAAAAATATTTATTTCATTTTTATTAATATTTTTTAAATAGTAATATGTCCAAAATTTATATGCAAATTCAGTTGCTTCTTTTTTCTTACAAATTGATAGTAAAATAATACTATTATTAATTTGCAAATTTAGTACATCTAATTGTTTTGTATTATCGCAATCATTAATTTGTATTTTGTTTATATCTTTATTTAATATTTTCTGAAAAATATCTTTAGTAATTTCTATATTATTTTGTAAAAAATTACTTAATAAATATATTTTATTTGTCTTCATTTTTCTTCGTCCCTTTTTTAGATTTTGATATCTGCTTTATTAAAACACATTTAATGTGTTTTTACAAGAATATTAACTCGATATAATTCGTCATTTTTCGACATCATTTTTTTCCCAATCTTAGTTTTATAACTTTTGTTACTCCACTTCGATTTAATGTTAAACTTATTTCATCACCTGGATTTTTTGAATATACATTTTCTATTAATTCATTCATTGAATTAATTTCTTTTTCATTTATTTTCATTATTATATCTCCTTTTATAATTCCGTTTTGTTCAGCTGGGCTTCCTTTTGTTATATTTTCTACATATACTCCGTTGTTTATAGATATATCCTTATCTAAATACGGAATAACGTTTTTATCATATCCTGATACTCCGATAGTTGGCTCTTCAAATTTACCTGTTTTATCAAATTTTTCTATAATTGGTTTAATAATATTTATAGGAACGGCAAATCCGATTCCTTCTGCCGAATCTATTTTTAATGTATTTATTCCAATTACTTCTCCATTTGTATTTATAAGTGGACCTCCACTATTTCCAGGATTTATAGTAGCATCTGTTTGAATTAAGTCTGTCATTAATACTTCTTTATTATTTTCTTTAAATTTTAATGTTCTGCTTTCTGCACTTATAATTCCAGAAGTCACAGTTCTTTGGAATTCATATCCTATTGGATTTCCTATTGCATAAACTGTTTGTCCAGTTTTAACCTTACTTGAATCTCCTAATTTGATATAATTTAATCCTTCCAAATTAATTTTTATTATGCTTAAATCTAATGTACTATTAGCCCAAACCACATCTGCTTTATAAGTATTTCCATTTTCTAGTGTTACATAACAATTACTATATTTATTCCCTGATACATGCATATTTGTCGCTATATATCCTTTACTTGATACTATAATTCCTGTTCCAAGTCCTAATTTTTCTATTGCATTTTCAGAAAAAATGGAATCTCCAACCTCTTCTATTTTAGAAATTCCTACTACGCAATGGTTTGTATCTTCTATAATTTGCTCTACAGTTTCATCATTTTCTTCCACACTTGTTACACTTGTTCCAGTTCTCTCTACTTTTACCTCTTCATTAGATTTTGAAATGTCTATTCTATTATATAATCTTATAAGTGATACTAATAATATTATTGATACGATAATTAAAAATGCTATAAATAAATTTCTTTTTGTATGCTTTTCTTTAATTTTATGGTAATGATGCATAAAAAACCTCCTTTGGAAAACTCTATATTCTTATATTTTCCAAAAGAGGATTTTTTAGTCATTTATTTAGCAATCATTTCTTTTTTTATTTCTTGATATCTTTTTACTTTTTGAGTTGTTGTTTTATCTAAAGGTTCTGTTGTAATCGTAATTTCTTTTATATGTTTATATGTTGGTAATTTTTTATTTATTTCTTTAATTTCTGCCATAATGTCTTTTTTATATTCAGATTCTTTTTTATCCCCCAGTGCTTTTTTTATTAATTCTTCATTATATACTATTTTAGCTTTAATTAATGTATCTGTTACATCTTTATCCCTTGAAAAAACTATACTTTCTTCTACATAAGGAATCTTATTAATTAAAAATTCTAATTCTTGTGGATAGATATTCTTTCCGTTTCTTAGTACTATAACATCACTTTTTCTTCCTGTTACATATAAAAATCCATCATCATCTATATAGCCATAGTCTCCAGTATAAAACCAGCCTTTTTTTAGTACTTTATCTGTCGCTTCCTTATTATTATAGTATCCTAACATTACACTTGGACCTTTTACAACTATTTCTCCTATTCCATCATTATCTTTATTTTCAATTCTAACTTTTAAATTTAGTAATGGTAATCCTACAGATCCTGGTCTTTTTTTATAATCAGTTTCAGCAGAAATTACGGGTGATGTTTCTGTTAATCCATATCCTTGTATTAATTCTATTCCAAGCGAATTATAGCCCTCTATTGTTTCTTTATTCATTGGTGCAGCACCATAAAATACTACTCTTAAATATTCGTCAAACTGTTTTAAAACAGGCTTAAATAATTTTTTTCTAACATCTATATGTATTTTTAATAATAAATTAGAAAGCTTTTTCATTTTATTTATTAAAGATTCTTTACCACTATCTTTTATTCCTCTTTGTATTTTTTTATACATAGTCTCTAAAACTAAAGGAACAGCAACAAAGATACTTACTTTAAACTCTTTTAAATTATCTGCAATATGTCTTAGTCCTTCACAAAAAGCTACCGTTGCTCCACTATAAGTACCAAATAAAAATGTAATTGTACATTCAAAAGTATGATGCATTGGTAGAAAAGATAATAATGTATCTGTTTCATGTATTTTTACATATTTTTCTATTGCGGTTATGTTTGAGCAAATATTATACTGTGTTAAAGCTACTGCTTTGGGCTCATTGGTTGTTCCTGAAGTAAATAACATTATTTGCATTTCTTTACTATTTAATTTTACTTTTTTATATTTACTATCTTTAGAATTTAAGATTCTATTTCCTTCTTCTATAAAATCTTTAATTTGTATTATGTCTTTTCCTTCCACATTGTCCATACAAATTTTATTTTTTATTTTAGCCCCATTATTAATTGCTTCTGAGATAGCTTTATCGTATTTTTCCTCGTAAACTATTGTATCAGCTTCACTTCTTTTTATTAGCTTTTCAAGTTCTATATCTGTTAAAGCTTTATCCAATGGAACAATTATTTTTCCCGCTGTTTCTACTCCTAAATATGTTATACACCATTCATATCTATTATTTCCTATTACTGCCACTCTTTTTACATCTAACTTAAGGAATGCTTCTGCCATTGATTTTATATCTTGTATAAAATCATTATAAGTTATTTCTTTAATTTCATTATTCTCTTTATATTTAAAGGCAATATTATTTCCAAATTTTTCGTACTTCTTAACTAAATCTCTAAAATTTTGTACTAAAATTTCACTTTCCTGTTTTTTTGGCATAACATCCCCTCCACCTATTTTTTGCTTTTATTGTATAACAACATGTAAAATTGTTCAATATTTTTGTTGCTTTTTAAAATCTTTAAGTATATAATTTTTTTAATATTGATATGGGTGATTTTTATGGAAAAATATAATTTATACAATTTAACTAATCCCCAAAATTCTATATACTTAACAGAGGAATATGCCTCTGGAAGCAGTGTTAATTTAATTAGTGGGGATGTAATTATAGACGAAAAAGTAGATTTTGATTTATTAGAAAAAGCATTAAATCTTTTTGTACAAAGAAATGATGCAATTAGAATAAGAATTTGTATGAACAACAATAAGCCAAAACAATATATTCATGAATATATGCCTTTTACTTTAAAAAAGGTTTTTATTTCAGACCCTAGTGAATTATATAAGTTTAATACTGACATAATTAATAGATCATTTAATTTTTTTGATTCTGATTTATTTTGGTTTACCCTATTTAAATTTAACGATAATAGTGGTGGTTTTAATGTAACATTTCATCACATCATCACTGATGCATGGTCAATGAGTCTTTTTGTTGATGAAGTAATAGAAATCTATTCTAAATTGTTAAAAAAAGAAGAAATTGCTTTAAAATCAGATTATTCTTATCTAGATTTTATAAAAAGTGAAGAAGAATATAAAAATACTTCTCGTTTCCAAAAAGATCAAGCTTTCTGGAATGAATGTTTTGACTCTGAACCAGAACTAGCTTTAGTATCTGATAAAAAAACACAAATAGTTTCTACAAAAGCTAAAAGGAAAAGTTATACATTAGATAATAATTTATACTCAAAAATAAATGAATTATGTAAAAAATATAGATGTTCGATATATACTTTTTTTATGGCAATATATTCTTTATATTTAGCTAAAATAAATAATACTGATTCTTCAATTATAGGTACTCCTATATTAAATAGAAGTAATTTTAAAGAAAAAAATACATTAGGATTATTTGTTAGCACTTTACCTTTTTATGTAAAAATAGATTTTAATGATAGATTTTATGAATATCTACAAAAAATATCAGATAATCAAATGAAATTTTTTAGACATCAAAGATATCCATACTCAACTTTATTAGAAAACTTAAAGAAAAAATATAATTTTTCATACAATTTATATGATTTAGCAATTTCATATCAAAATGCTAGAATTAACAAAAATGAACTTGATGTAAAATTTCATACTGATTGGTTTTTTAACAATAATTGTTCTGATACTTTACAAATTCATTTTTATGATTTAGATGACACAGGTATAATAAATATTTATTATGATTATCAGATAGCAAAACTTTCTGAAAATGATATAGAAAATATTCATAATAGAATATTAAATATTATTGCTCAAATTATAGATAATCCTGAATTAATTCTAAATAGTTTAGATATTGTTTCTCCAGAAGAAAAGAAACTTATTTGGGATAGTTTTAATAATGTTGTTGTAAAACATCCAAGAAATATTAATGTTTATAGTTTGATTGAAGAAATTGGGAAAAAATATCCTAATAATATAGCAGTAAAATATAAAAACGAAAGTATTACATATAAAGATTTAATATTAAGAAGTAATCAAATAGCTAAGAACCTAGTTAAAAAAGGTGTAAAAAAAGGAAATTGTGTTTCAATATTATTAGCTAAGAAAAATATTGATTTAATAGTTTCCATGCTTGGAGTATTAAGAGCTGGTGCTTCGTTTTTAGCAATATATCCTGAATATCCTAATGAAAGATTTGAATATATTTTAAAAGATAGTAACACCAAAGTTCTAATTACAGAACATTATTTTGATAATAAATGCTTTGATGCAAATAAATTATATATTAGTGATTTAGAAAACATTACTACAGATATTAATTTTCCTGAAGCTTGTAATGATGATCCTGCATATATTATATATACATCTGGATCTACAGGAAAACCAAAAGGAACTATACAAACACACAATAATTTAATAAACTTTGTATACTCTTTTAATTATTATTTAGATAATAGTATCTCAAATAAAGATCAATTCTTATCTGTTACTAATATATGTTTTGATGTTAGTATGGCAGAAATATTTACTGCTTTAATTTTTGGATGTACTTTATATTTATATAAAGATTTAAATAATAGCAGTATTTCTGAATTAGGAGAATATATTTATAAAAATAATATTACTTTTGCATATTTTCCACCTGCTATGCTACATTCAATTTATGATGAATTAAAGAAATATTCTAATTTAAGTTTAAACAAAATGCTTGTTGGTGTTGAACCAATTAAAGCTTCTACATTATCTGATTTTCTAAACTTAAATTCAGAAATGAAAATAGTTAATGGATATGGTCCATCAGAAACAACAATATGTTGTACAATGTATAAATTTGATAATACATTACAACCAGATAGTATTACACCAATAGGTCATCCAATTGGTAATTCACAAATATTTATATTGGATAAACTAAAAAAATTAGTTCCAATAGGTAAAGTTGGTGAAATCTATGTAAAAGGTGAATGTGTTGGTAATGGATATCTAAATAATCCAATTAAAACTGCTGAAGCATTTGATTTAGAAAACAGAATATATAAAACAGGCGATTCTGCAAAATGGCTTCCAGATGGTACAATTATTTTTGTTGGAAGAAATGATAATCAAATAAAATATAGAGGTTATAGAATTGATTTAGGTGAAATTGAAAACACAATAAAAAATATACCTGGTGTAAAAAACTGTATTGTTTTATTAGATAAATTAGAAGTTGAACCTTCAAGATTAATTGCATTTATTATTTTAGATGAATCAAAATTAAATGAAGAAGATTTTAGAAATATATTAATAGAAAAATTGCCACATTATATGATTCCTAATCAATTTAAATTTTTAAAGTCTTTCCCTTTAAATACAAATGGAAAAATTGATAGAAGTGAACTTTTAAAAATGGTTAATGAATCTTCTGAACAAGATTATGTAGCTCCTAGAACGGAAACTGAGAAAATAATGTGTGATATTTGGTCAAATGTTTTGAAAAAGCCAAAAATTGGTATTGAAGATAATTTTTTTGCTATCGGTGGTGATTCATTAGATGCAATAAAAATATCAGTAGAAGCGACTAAATATAATATTAAAGTTTCAGCGCAAAGCTTTTATAAATATCCAACAATAAATTTACTAGTAAAATACGCTTTAAATAAGGTAAAAACAAATTTAAATACTACATCAGCCCAAGAAGAAACTTTTTCTATAAAAAAGGATAAGCCTTATAATATTGATGGAAATATTCTTTTAACTGGCGCAACTGGATTTTTAGGTTCTCACATATTATATGGATTACTAAAACAAACTGATAAAAATATATATTGTTTAATTAGAGGAAGCTCTACAGAAATTGCCAAAAAACGTCTAATAGATCGTTTACATTGTTATTTTGCTGATAGATTAGATTGTTATTTTGATAATCGTATTATTATAGTAAAAGGTGATTTTACTAAAGATAATATTGGGTTATCTAAAAATGATTATTTAAATTTATCAAATAATATTTCTTGTATTATTAATACAGCAGCAACTGTAAAACATATTGGATCTGTAGAACAATTTGAAGCTACAAATGTATTAAGTGTAAAAAATCTTATTACTCTATGTAAAAATATTCCTAATTGTCAGTTGGTACATATTTCAACATTATCAGTTGCGGGTGGTAATGATATTAATGGAACACATGATTTTACAGAAAAAGATTTGTATGTAAATCAAAAAATAGATGATAACATTTATATTAAAACAAAATATGAAGCCGAAAGGCTCCTTATAAAGGAATTAAATAATAATCTTCCAGTAACAATATTCCGTTTAGGAAATATCACCTGGAGAACATATGATGGAATTTTTCAATATAATGCAGAAGAAAATTTATTTTTTAATTTATTACAATATTTAATAAAGGTAAAAGAAATTCCAGAAAATTTTAAAAACAAACTTTTTAATATTAGTCCTGTTGATGAGTGTGCTAAATTAATAGTTTCAATTTTATTAAAAGAAAATATTTATAATATTTATCACATATATAACCAAAAAGAATTATCATTAGAAGAACTAGTAAATTTGATAAATTCTTTGGGCTTTAATATAAAATTTACAAAAGATAATAATTCAATTAAAACACTTAATGAGCATTCAGATGAAATATTTTTATCTTCTTATTTATATGAATTATTAAATAGCCCAAATTTAGAAAGTCCAATAAGAGTATCTAGTCCATATACAGATAAAATTATAAAAGATTTAAACTTTAATTGGTCTAATATAACTACAAATTATTTAAAACAAGGATTGGAGGAAAATTTAAAATGAAATCATTTACTAAGAGTTGCTCTAAAATAATCTTAGTTTATAATTTAGCTTGTATAGCAGTTTCACTTTTTTTCTATAAGTTAGTGCCAACATTTTTGTGTTATCCCCCTAACTCTATAGACAATCAATTTCAAGTCGTTATAAACGGGCTTACATATACACAACAATATATTATGATTGTTCTTTGTACTCTTTTTATAGAAAACATTATATTAGTAAAAAGCTTAAAAAAGACTAGTAAAATAAGAAAAGAATTATTAAGTGCCTCTAAGGATAAAGTAACAGAATTATATTACAAACTTTCAAAAACTATTTCTAAAATACCAAATATAATATATATTGTACAAATATTAGTTCCTATAATTATGATTGCAATAACTTTTAGTTTGTTACAAGGCGAATTATTTATTACTTTAAAAGTTTGTTTATTATTCTTTTCAATGTTAACATTGATTGCTAGTATTTCATATATATTTTCTAAAAAGACTTTCCAAAGTTTATTAGTAGATATTTATCATGAAGTATCTAGCTATTCAAATATTGATAGTAATTTTAATAAATATGTAAAAAGATCTAGTATAAAAAATGTTATTTTTATTGTTACTATTCCTATGTTTATAGTAACTGCTTTATTAATAGCTTTATCAGGATATGCATCAATTATTAAGGAAACAGGAAATTTAACTTTTGATTTTTATGATCAAGAATTAAATCGTATAGAGTTTCCAAAAAATACAAATGATAATGTAAAAAATTTAATTACCACTAAATTACAAAGCATAGAATATAAAAAACCTGATACAGATACTTACTTTATAATTTCTCCTGATGGTGAAATTACAACATCTAATAATGAAGAACTTTCAATTTTCTTTACAACTTATATGAAAGATTTATCATCTACTCAACCAGAAAAAAATAGAACATACGATTTCTATGGTGATGATTCTCAAGGAGTTTTTAGAACAATTACAATTAATGGAGAAGATTGGACAATTGGTATTAGATATAATTTAGTATCAAATACTATTTTAATTGGTTTATTATCAATCTTTACAGTATTATTTATAATAAATATAATTTCACTAAGATATTTCGCAAACTATATTGCAAATGACATAAAACGAGTTTCTAATGCTTTGTTAAAAATTGCTGAAAGCAATAATATAAATGCTGAACAAAAATTACCTGTAGTTTCAAATGATGAAATTGGAGACTTGGTAAATGCATTTAATGAAATTCAACATTTAACAAAAAATAATATTGACCAAATACATAATAATCAAAATATGTTAGTAGAAAGAGAACGTTTAGCATCACTTGGTCAATTAATTGGAGGAATTGCACATAATTTAAAAACACCTATAATGTCAATTTCTGGTGCAGCAGAAGGATTATCAGACCTAGTTAAAGAATATGATACATCTATTGGAGATAAAGATGTAACAGAACAAGATCATCATGATATTGCAAAAGATATGACAGATTGGATAGAAAAAATTAAAAATTATACAGAATATATGTCAGATGTTATAACAGCAGTTAAAGGACAGGCTGTAAACTTCTCATCTAATAAAAATATACATTTTTATATGGATGAATTACTAAAAAGTATTAATATTTTAATGAAACATGAATTAAAAAATGCTTTAGTTACACTTAATGTAAATAATTATGTACCATCAAATGTATATTTAAATGGTGATGTTAATAGTTTAGTACAAGTTGTAAATAACATGATTTCAAACTCAATTCAAGCATATGAAGGAAAGCCTAACCAAGCAATTGATCTAACTTTAACAACAAAAGATAATAATGTACTAATTGAAATTAAAGATTATGGACCAGGTATGAGTAAAGAAGTTCAAGATAAGCTATTTAAAGAAATGATTACAACAAAAGGAAAAAATGGAACAGGTCTTGGATTATTTATATCATACTCAACAATTAAAGCACACTTTAATGGAAATATAATATGTAAATCAAATAAAAATGGAACTACATTTACAATTTCAATTCCATTACCTAAAGATTTACCAAAAGCAGATAAGTAAAACTTATCTGCTTTATTATTATATACGGAAAAATCGAAGATTTTTACCATATTTTAATTGTATTTTACATTTTTATTACTTTTTTAGCATTTTTCTTGCTTTTATATTCTTTTATTTATATAATTTTTATATTAAGGAGGTCGCTATTATGAGAAAGAATATGGTTTCTGCACAAAAATCCGGTTTTAAAGTAATTGCCGTAGATGACGAACAAGGTATTCTAGATTCCTTATCCATTTTTATGAAACGATCTGGCTATGATTTTGTTGGAATAACATCTCCTTTAGAAGCAATCGAAAGAGTTAAGCAAGAACATTTTGATTTAATGGTACTAGACTTTATAATGGAACCTATTCATGGAGATAAAGTAGTGGAAGAAATTCGTAAATTTAATAAAGATTTATATATTTTATTACTTACAGGACATAAAGACTTAGCTCCACCATTGGAAACAATTCATAAACTAGATATTCAAGGATATTGTGAAAAAAGTGATAAATTTGATCAACTGCTTTTATTAATAGAATCTGGTCTAAAATCAGTTGAACAAATGAAAACAATAAATGATATAAATCACGAATTAGAAAATGCTTATTTAGAAAGCATAGAAATTTTACGTCATACTGTTGAAGCAAAAGACCCATATACAAAAGGACATTCTGACAGAGTTTCTGAATATTCTGTTTTACTTGGTAAAAAATTAAACTTACCAGATGAAGATATTGATATTTTACGAGTTGGTGGCCTATTTCACGATATTGGAAAAATAGGAATTCCTGATAGCATACTTTTAAAAGAATCTAAACTAACCGATGAAGAATATAATAAAATAAAAGAACATCCAGTAATCGGTTATAACATATTAGAACATGCCTCAATGTTTAAAAATATTTTGGACATAGTTAAACATCATCATGAAAGATTTGACGGAAATGGTTATCCGGATAAAATCACAGGAAATAATATTCCTTATCTTGCACGAATTGTTGCAGTATGCGACAGCTTTGATGCAATGACATCTAAAAGAAGTTATAGAGATTCTTTAGATATGAATATTGTAAAAGATGAAATATTAAAAAATTTAGGATCTCAATTTGATCCAGAAATTGGAATTGCGTTTTTAGACATAATAGATAAAGATTTTTCATCCATAGAAGCAATTCAAAAAAAATTCTAATTTGTATATAATGAAAAGTCATACTTTTCATATATATTTATATATTTTATTAAGGAGGGGAATTTTATATGGTTACTTTAACAGCATCAGAAGCCAGAAGAAAGGCTCGTGAAGCATTAAAAGGTAATTGGGGGAAATCTGCTTTAATACTTTTAATATATGTTGCAATTTTATTTGTAATAGGTTTATTAACTTCAATACCTTTATTAGGTTTATTAGTTGCTATTGGGGAATTTGTAATTATGCCACCAATAACATATGGTCTTGCTATGACATTTATGAAAATGAAAAGAGGTCAAGAAGTAGGATATGTTGATTTCCTAAAAGATGGATTTGAAAATTTCAGTAGATCTTGGTGCATTACAGGAAGATTATTACTTAAAATGATTGTTCCAATAATTCTTTACATAGTAGCACTAATTGTAATTGGAATTTCAGTATTTACTTCTGCAGTCGGATTAGTTTCATTAAGTTCATCAGTAACAGGTGCATCAGTATTCTTTTTAATTATAGCAATTATATTAGTTGCTGTTGCAGCAGGATTCTTTATTGTTTTAGCTTTAAAATATGCTTTATCAAATTATATTGCAATAGATAATCCTAATATGTCAGCTCTTGAATGTGTAAACAAAAGCGGTGAGCTTATGGATGGAAATTCAGGTAAATTATTCTGTTTAGAACTATCTTTTATTGGATGGGTTTTATTAGCTTCAATATTACCTGCAATATTTGCAGGAATTGGTACCGATTTCTTATATATCATTACAATGTATGCTGCAGAAATATTCTTGTTACCATACATTCAAATGGCATTAGTTGTATTCTACGAAAATGTAGCTGGAGTTTCTAGTACACAAACAGTAGAAGCTGAAGGAAATGTATCATCTTCTGAAGCTACACCTAACAGCAATAATGTTATAAAAGAAAAATCTGGTTCTCAAGATGTTAAAGCAGAGATTGTAGATATACCAAAATTAGAAAAGAAACCAGAAGATGAAAATAATTAGGGATAATTAAGCCAATAAAAAAAGCTTCATAAGAAGCTTTTTTTTATCCTATTTTCATAGATAATTTTACTTTTTGTCTATCATTATCAATTCCAATAACTTTTACTTTTACAATATCTCCAACAGAAACAATATCTGACGGATTTTTAACAAATTTTTCACTCATTTCTGATATGTGGACAAGTCCATCATGTTTTACACCAATATCCACAAATGCTCCAAAATCTATAACATTTCTAACTGTACCTGTTAATATCATTCCTTCTCTTAAATCTTCGAATTTCAATACATCTTGTCTTAATATTGGTTTTGGCATATCTTCTCTTGGATCTCTTCCTGGCTTAGATAATTCATCAATTATATCTTTTAAAGTTAATTCTCCTATTTCTAATTGCTTTGCGGTTTCTTTTACATCTACATCAGAAAGTTTTCCTCTTATTTCTTTAATTTTATCCTTATCTTTTAAATCTTCTACTTTATATCCTAAATTATTTAAAAGCTTTTCTGCACTTTCATAACTTTCTGGATGTACTGCAGTATTTTCTAATGCATTTTTTCCATCTGGAATTCTAATAAATCCTGCACATTGCTCATATGCTACTTTTCCTAATTTTGGAACTTTTAATAATTGTTTTCTTTCTGTTAATTTTCCATTTTCATCTCTGTATTTAACAATATTTTTAGCAATAGTCTTATTTATTCCAGAAACATATGAAAGAAGTGATGGTGTTGCAGTATTTACATCTACTCCAACTTTATTAACACTATCTTCTACTACACCAGCTAAACTTTCTTCAAGCTTCTTTTGATTAACATCATGTTGATATTGACCTACACCTATTGATTTTGGATCTATTTTTACAAATTCAGCAAGTGGATCTTGCAATCTTCTTGCAATTGATATTGCTCCTCTTATAGAAACATTAATATCTGGATATTCTTCTGTAGCAAGTTTAGATGCAGAATACACAGATGCTCCTGCTTCACTTACTATTGTATATAATACTTTATGATCACATTTTTTAATCATTTCTGATACAAACATTTCTGATTCTCTTGATGCAGTACCATTTCCTATTGCAATCATATCTACTTTATCTTTATTAATTAATTTTATTAATTCTTTTTCTGCACCTTCAACATCATTTTGTGGCTCTGTAGGATATACTGTTGTAATATCTAATACTTTTCCTGTTTCATCTATTATTGCTATTTTACATCCTGTTCTATATGCAGGGTCAAATCCCATAACAGTTATTCCTTTAATTGGTGCACCAAGTAATAATTGTTTTGCATTTTTCCCAAATACTTTGATTGCTTGTTCTTCTGCCTTTTCTGTTAAATCTGATCTTATTTCTCTATCTATTGATGGTTCAATTAATCTTTTAAAACTATCTAATATCGTATCTATTAAATATTGTTTAAATTGTGTTTCACCTTTTATAATATCTTTTTGAATTATTTCTAAGATTTTCTCTTCATTTTTTTCTATTTTTACTTTTAAGAAATCTTCCTTTTCTCCTCTATTAATTGCCAAAATTCTATGACTTGGCAATTTATTAACTTTTTCGCAAAAATCGTAATACATTTCATATGCAGACTTTTCGTCTGGCTTACTTGCTTTTGTTTCTATCATTCCTTCTGTATATACAATTTTCTTTATAATTTTTCTATATTCCGGATTATCAGAAATATTTTCTGCAATAATGTCTAAAGCTCCTTGTATAGCTTCTTCTGCTGTTTTTACTTCTTTTTCTTCATTTATATATTCTGTAGCAATTTCGTTTATATCTCTTGTTTCTGTTTGTGCTAAAATGATTTCTGCTAATGGTTCTAATCCTTTTGCTTTTGCTACTGTTGCTCTTGTTTTTTTCTTTTGCTTATATGGTCTGTAAATATCTTCTACTTCTGCTAAAGTTACAGCATTTTCTAAGTTTTTTACAATTTCTTCTGTTAGTTTTCCTTGTTCTTCTATAGAATTTGTAACTTCTTCTTTTCTTTTTTCTAAATTTCTTAAATAATTTAGTCTTTCACTAAAAGTTCTTAATGTTTCATCAGAAAGTCCACCTGTAACTTCTTTTCTATATCTTGCAATAAAAGGTATTGTATTACCTTCATCTATTAATTTTATTGTGTTTTCTACTTGACTTATTTTAATATTTAACTCATCTGCAATAATTTGCTCTATTTTTTTCATTCTAATATCATTTTCCTTCCTCGAAATATCTATTTCTTTAGTAATTTTATTCTGATTTTCTCTATATTGTATTTTGCTTATTTAATCTTAATATATAATCTTCTTCAGATACCTCATTAATAATTTGTTTTGAATATATTTTCATTTTTGTCTTTATATTAATCAAGTCCTAAATATTCATTATAAGTACATTCTTTATCTATTACTCTTCCGTCTGCTTTTATATCTAGTATTCTATTTGCAACAGTTTGTACTAATTGATGGTCATGTGAAGAAAATATCATATCTCCTTTAAATTTACTCATTCCTTCGTTTAAAGCTGTGATACTTTCCATATCTAAATGGTTTGTTGGTTCATCAAATATTAAAAAGTTTGCACCAGATAACATTATTTTTGATAATACACATCTAACCTTTTCTCCTCCAGATAAAACCTTTACATTTTTTAAGGCTTCATCTCCTGAAAATAGCATTCTTCCTAAAAAGCTTCTTACATATGTTTCGTCTGGATCTTTAGAATATTGTCTAAGCCAGTCTGTTATACTTAAATCCTGTGTAAATAAATAACTATTATCTTTAGGAAAATAAGAATGTGTAATTGTAGTTCCCCAAGTTACTGTTCCCTCATCTGGTTCTAATTCTCCAGCTAGAATTTGGAATAAAACTGTTTTTGTATTTTCATTATCAGCTAAAACCGCAATTTTATTATTAGCCTTTACTGTAAAAGATATATTATCTAATACTTTTTCTCCTTCTATTGTTTTGCTAAGATTTTTTACAGTTAATATATCATTTCCTACATCTCTATCTGGTTTAAAATCTATATATGGATATTTTCTATTAGATGGCTTTATTTCATCTAATTGTATTTTTTCTAATGATTTCTTTCTTGATGTTGCTTGTTTTGATTTTGATGCATTTGCACTAAAACGTGCAATAAAGTCTTGCAATTCTTTAATTTTCTCTTCTTTCTTTTTATTTGCATCTTTCATTTGTTTTAATGCAAGCTGACTAGATTCATACCAGAAATCATAATTACCTGGATAAACTTTTATTTTTCCAAAATCAACATCTGCAATATGTGTACAAACCTTATTTAAGAAATATCTATCATGTGATACAACTAATACGGTATTTTCAAAATTCATTAAGAAATCTTCTAACCATTGAATTGTTTTTAAGTCTAGGTCGTTTGTAGGCTCGTCTAATAATAATATATCTGGATTTCCAAATAAACTTTGTGCAAGTAAAACTTTTACTTTTTCCCTATCATCAATCTCTTTCATTTTTTTATAATGATTATCAGGTGAAATTCCTAAATCATTTAATAATGTTGCTGCATCTGATTCCGCATTCCATCCATCAAGTTCTGCAAATCTTTCTTCTAATGCTGCAGCTTTCATTCCGTCCTCTTCTGTAAAATCCTCTTTTGCATATATCTCATCTTTTTCTTTCATTATGCCATAAAGCTCTTGATTTCCCATTATAACTGCATCTAAAACATTATATTCATCATATGCAAAGTGATCTTGTTTTAAAATAGATATTCTCTCTCCTTTATCTATTGTTACATCTCCTTTGCTTGGCTCTAGCTCTCCAGAAAGAACTTTTAAAAATGTAGATTTACCTGCACCATTTGCTCCTATTATTCCATAGCAATTTCCTTTTCCAAATTTAATATTTACATCTTCGAATAAAACTCTTTTTCCAAAACGTACAGTTACACCATTTACAGATAACATATATTCTCCTCCCTTTTTTTAGCTTGTATCATTATATACTATTTTTTAGTTTTTTACAACCTCAATGTTTTCCAAGTTCAAACTGCTATTTTACCTATTGAAGAACAAAAGAGGCATGCTTAAGGTTTATGTCCTTTTAAACAACTTGCATGCCCCATCTTTGTTATTCCGCCAAAATTGCATAGCAATTTTGTGTGAAATTTATTTGTATAATAGGGAAGTTCTCCGAACTTTCTTATTATACAAAAAGCGAATTCTAAAAAGAACTCGCCTAAAGTTTTTAATTTTACTCTTGTACTTGTTTTGCTATCAGTCTAATTCCCCATAATCCGGAAATTCCTACTAAAGCATAAATAATTCTACTTATTACACTCATAGTTCCAAATAATGTATCTACTAAATTAAAATTGAAAAATCCAATTAGTCCCCAATTAATTGCACCTATAACTATAAGTATAATTGCTATAACATCTATAATTTTCATAGTCGCCTCCTAGTTAATATAATTATTTACAAAATAAATAATTATATACATAGTCAGGCTTAATTTAACATATCTTTTCTTTTTAACCATATTACAGAAATAATTGTAAGTAATGTTGCTATAAAAATCATTATCCAAAATCCCAGTGGATTTCCTTCAAATGGTAGCTTTACATTCATTCCCCAGAAACTTGCAATCATTGTGGGTACTGCAATAATTATTGTAATTGAAGTTAATGATTTCATTACTCCATTTAGATTATTAGAAATAATTGAAGCATATGCATCCATTGTTCCATTTAAAATGTCACTATATACTTTACTCATTTCTATAGCTTGCTTATTTTCTATAATAGCATCTTCTAATATATCTTCATCTTCATCATATAATTTGATATTTTTTATTTTTAAAGTTCTTTCCATAACCGCTTCATTTGATCTTAATGATGTAGTTATATATACCAAAGATTTCTCTAAACTTAATAATTTTAACAATTCCCTGTTTTTCATTGAATTCTTTAATACATTTTCTGCAATTTCTGTTTCTTTATTAATCTTTTTTAAGTAATCCAAATATTCAGATGAATTATTATACATCATTTGCAATATAAATCTGCTTTTTTTATATGTGCAAAATCCTTTTATCTTTCCTGTTTCAAATTTTTTAATTAAACTACATTCTCTTAAAGAAACTGTTATAAAAAAGTCATCTCTTACTACTATCATACCTATTGGCATTGTAGCATACATATATCCACCATTTTGAGTCTTTTCTGTAACAGGTATATCTATAATAAATAATATTGTATTATCTTCATCTTCTATGTCTATTCTGGCCTTTTCCTCATTATCTAGTGAATATCTAATAAAATCTTCTTTTATATCTAAATTTTTGCAAACTTCTTTAATTTCATCTTCCGAAGGATCTACCATATGTACCCAAGTACCACGTTCATATGTGTTAACACTTTCAAGCTTATTTGTTTTTATATCTGTATTATATAGCTTTATCATATTATAGATCCCCCTATCTTTATTCAATATAATTAATAAATAGGAGCCAATTTCTGCTCCTATTTATCTGACTATATTTAGTTTACATATAATTTTGTCTTTTGTCAAGTTTTATTATTTTAATAAAACTTTTTTTCTAATAATGTATATTCCTATAACAAGAATTCCAAGTGCTGCGACCAAAACAATTATTAATGCTACTTGTCTGTTATCACCAAATGGTACAATGAAATGTACTTCTTCAGATACCGCAGTATCTACTTCAAGCCATGTTGTTGGTTCCATTGGATTAGCATTACCTGGTGTTTCTGTAACTAATGTTGTAATAGTTGGTCCACCAGATCCACCTTCTCCATTATCTCCTACAACTACTCCAGTTGTTGCATCTCTTGTTGATTCATAATATGGTCTTCTACCATTATCAATTGTTAATTGTATAATTTCTGCAACATTTTCGATAGGTGTACTTGAATTATCTAAATCTTCGTTACTTGAAATTACTCTTGTTATTGTTAATGCATCCTTTAATTCTAACTCTCCACTAGGTGCTAATAATCCTTTAGATTGAGTTGGATCAGAATTTATTAAACTTGTTACTTCTGATGGATAGTCACTAGCAGGGAACTGTATAACAGTATTAATATTTGAATTTACTGAATCAAATACATCTTCTGCTAATAATTCGCTACCACTTACTCTGTATTCTGCAGAATCTAAAGTAGTATCATCAAGTTTCTTAACTTGCCATAGATTTTGATCTTCTGCTTTTGGTGTACCTGTTGCATCTTCAGGAATTGCTGCATATTCATTTATTATTATTTCTCCTTTTGATTTTGCTAAGTTTTCATCATAGAAGAATATGTTTGGTACATAGTCTATTATTTTATTAACATTAATCTTGTTCAACTTACTATCTGCAGGTTTAATTCCTTTTTCATAGTAATCTAAATCATTGTAATCTATTTCACTATCATTTGTAATTTTAAATGTATAACTTACTTGTGCAGTTGAACCATATAATAAATTATCATCTACAGTACCTTCTATTAATCCTGTTGATCCTGATATTAATTCTCTATTAGAATTATATTCATTTTCTTTCCATGTTAATTCTGGTGCTGTATCACTTGCATCAAATATTGTGCTTCCATCTACAGCTGTTAATTTAACAGTTTCTACATTTTTATGTAATACTATTTTTGTTCTTGGTCTTTCTATAACACCAAAGTCAACATTTGTTACATTATATGCTTGAGTTTCATCTCCAGTATACTCAATTTCCATATACATTGTTGCTGTCTCTGCAAACATATATGTTTTATCTGCTAATTCAGCAAGATTACTTGAATCCTTATTTTGATCTAATACTGTGGCATTACTATATTGTAATGTTCTACTGTAAGAATTTACTTCTTCTCTTCTGTCTTGGTTATCTGTTGCATCATTACTTCTTGGTGAAGTTTCTGCATACCAGTAATTATTTTCACCTTCGTAATTTTCTCTAGTATATAATGTAGATTTGAAATCTTGACCTGTATACATTTCTCCTGAATTTGGTTGATCTGCTACTAAACATTCATTATCACCATAGGTAAATCTTAAAATGTAATCTCCTGGTATATATCCAGTAATTGTATACTCACCATTATTATTTGTACGTACACTTACATCTGATATATGATTTCCGTCTGCACCTATATTATCATCACTTGGATAATAATTATTTACATCGTCGTCATTGTTTCCGATTTCAATTAATTCAACATTTACTTGATTTACTTTAAATTCTCCATCTTGGAATTCTCCATCACCAATTCTTTCGTTATCTTGTAATTTATCTGCTAATGGAGAATCTTCAAATACTACACCACTTATTGTTCTTGGTTCTTCTGGTATAATTCTTAATCCTGGTGCAGAATCTGCATCATCTTCGAATACTTCTCTACTTCTTTGAGTTTTTTCTTCTCCGCTTAAGTTTTGATATTCTTCTGTTCTAGATTCTTTTATAAAGTTTTGAACTTCTGTACTTACTGGATCCATATTGTCTGGTACAGAGTCTACATCCAATAATCCTGCTACTTCACCAGCATTTGTTATTTTATTATCGTTTTTGTCATATCTATCATTTGTATATGTATTTCTATATGCTGCTATTTCTGAGAAGTTGTTTTCTGTTGTCTCTTCTTCAGATGCAGATAATTGCTCAATTGTTTCATCTGTTAATTGGAATCTTACATATACATATTTTAGATTTGTTATGCCTTCATTTGCTAAGTCTGTTGTATGCATTTTATTTAATGTTACTCCATTTCCAGATACAGTTCCGCTTTGAGTCCAATTTATAGCGTTATTATTTTCATCCCATGAATCTACATAAATATATGAAGAATCATAATAATCATTTAAATCTGTTACATAACCTGTTATTTCTCCAACAGATTCATTTTGTATTTGTATTATGTATGTTATATATGCTTCAAGTTTATCTGCTCCTCTATATGCCAAATCTTCTTTTCTTATTTGTCTTTCATAACTTTGTACATCAGTACCTCTTATTTCAACAGGTAAAGGTAATTCTCCTCCTGGATATTCATAAGTATGAGTTTTACCATTTATACTTAATTCTACATTTACTAAGTCTTTTCTTAAGTTTAAGTCAAATTGTTCTCTTGCTTTTATACCAAAGTTTATGTTCTCCAATGTTTCTACTGTATCTTTACTAGTATATGTTCTACTTCCTTCACCATCTGGTCCTGTATAAGCATATATTATAAATTCTGGATTATTAACATCATCTCTATCTGGGAAATTACTATTTCCATTTACATTTTCAAACTTCTTATTAAAGTTTTGTCTGTTTTCTACACCATCTGTTCCATAAGATTTTCTTGATATATCTGTTGTTGCTTGACAATCATATGTTGTTGGTTCATAAAGTTGTCCGTTATATTCGAAACTTACATAATATGTACCAGATATGTCTAAGTCGTTAAATTCATAATATCCTGATGAATCTGTTTGTGTTTGGGCAAATCTTTGTCCATCTTTATATAAATAAACATTATACTCTACTAGATAATAATCGCCTGATTCTGTATCAAAATATCCATTTTCCTCATTTGGTTTATCTGTTGTTTGATCAAAGAATAATATTCCTGATAATCTAAATCTTAGAGTTAGTGGTACACTACCATTATTATAAATCAAATCATCATCAGGAGCATTATCAATTTTATCTTTAGCGTTTACCTTAAAGTAAATTGATGTTTCCTCTCCCATATGGAATGAAGGAGAATTATTTGCACTTGTTAAACCTGGTAAAGAATTTTGTAATGTTATTGTTTTTTCATAATTTCCATCATTATTTTCTGTCCATCCATTTGCAGTATCTAATTCTAATCCTGGTTCGGGTTCATCAACTAGAGTATATGTATCTCCTGGTCTGCTTGCTCCAGGTCCTATATTGTATATTACCCATCTATACTCTACTTTATCTCCATCATATACTATTGGCACACCATCAGCCAATTCTGATTCAGATGTGTATTTTTTATAATCTGGATATGTAACGTTGGTTACATATGCATCATTTCTGCCTGCATTTGCTACTGTTAGTATTGGCTTATCACTATCATCTACATCAAATAATGTAGTATATGAACCATCTTTTTGTATTCTTTGTATTGATTTTATGTATTTATATGCTACATATTTTGGCTCTTTGAAACTAACCGGATTAGTACTGTTATTACTTAGTACTTGTGGTTCTTTATTTGCTTCTACAAGATCTCCTAATACTACTTCTAGATATATTGATGTATCAGAGCCTGAATATGAAGATGGTTGACTTGATGAGTCTCTAAGTCCTGTAAGTGATTCTTCAACTGTTATGGTTTTCTTATATATATTTTGAGTATCTGTTGAACCTGATTCTGTCCAACCATTGGTGTTTGTTTCATCTAACACCAGTCCCTTATCCGCTTTATCTGTAAGGTCAACTGTAATTCCTGGTGTAGTACTACCTGGCCCTATATTATATATTACCCATTTATATTCTATTTTATCTCCATCATATACTATAGGTCTTCCTGATTCGTCTACTTCTGTATATTTACTATAATCTGGATAAGTTACACTTGAAATTGCTACATCATTTCTTCCTGCATTTGTTACTGTTATTTGAGGAATCTCTGATTCTGGTAATGTAAATAAAGTTTTATATGTGCCATCATCCTGTAGTCTACTTATTGAATTTATATATTTATAATACGCAATTATTGGTTTTGCTGGTGGAGGTGTAAGGTTAAATGAAACTTGTCCTCCTCCCATTACTGAACCAAATATACTTAGTCTTTGATGTCCAGCACCTTCAGTCATTATTAATCTTGCTTCTATAACTCCAGATCCTGTTCCATTAACTGTAATTGTTTCAACATCTGAAAGTATTTTATCTACTTTAATATAGAAGTCTGAATTATTTGGTATTGCATCTAATGAAATTTCATTTTTATTTGCATCTAGAGCAACTGCGTTATATGTAGAACCGCCTTTTTCTTTTACTTGTATACTTGCAACTTGAGCATCTCCATCTTTTTCGATTCTATATGGTCCAATAATAGTTTCTGTATCTGTAAATTCGTATGTAGCTTCTCCTACACTTTTATTACTTATACCACTAGCTTTTGCATTATTTGCATAGTCAACTGCTGTATTAAATACTCCTGTTGTTGTTCTATAATCTATACCAGCAACTAATGCTCTTTGCCATCCTGTTCCACCATTTGCTTCTGATTGATCATCATATGAACCTGTAAAGTCATCCAAATATGGTCTTATGTGGTTTGCAAAACATATTGCATTTACTTCAAAAAATCCATCTAATTGTCCTTGTGTAACTCCAGGACCTTGTGAACTTCCAGTTACACATCCACTTTCATATTGAATATAATATGCAACTCTTGCTAAAAATCTAGCTCTTTTTATTAAGTCTGAATCTGTAATTCTTGTAGTTGTACCATCAGCTGTTGTTATAACTAATCCGCTATGGCTACCCTCTGAATCTGTATATCCTGTTGAGTTGTCTATATCTATAATAGCTTTTGCCGTATAACTACCATCACCTTGATATGCATGTGTTTCATCAACACAGGCTGCTGTTATTACACTTATAGTAGCATCTGAATCACTACTTCCACCATACAAATCTATAACAGTTCCATAATTACCATAAATATCTGTAGAAAGGAAGTCGTTTGTATTATTTTCTGCTAAAATTGCTAGGTCTTTATCTGTTACTCTTGTTACTGCATTTACTTTATATAGTAGAGTTCCCAACAAAAAAACTATTAAAACCAATATCGTATTAATAATCATTATTTTTTTGCTTTTATTTTGCATAATACTATTTTCCTCCTCTCTTTCTTAGAATAATTATAGCTGCACTTACCAATATTGCTAGTAATGCTATTACTGAGATTGCAATATAAACTCCTCCTGTTTTTATACCGATAAGTAATTGTGCGCTTGCTTTATCTGTATTTATATTTGTAACATTATCTTCATTTGTATTTTCTGTAATATCAACTTTATTGTTTATTGTTTTTGCAGTACCATCACCATCTACGGTTGTTTTTAATTTTAATGTAATCTGTTTGCTTTCTCCTGCTTTTATTGGATTATTACTTAATTCACTATTTACTAATGCTTCTCCTTCAATACTCCAATTACCATCCTTATCTGCTAATTCTCCCTCTGAAGGAATATCTCTAATATTAGTAATAAATTCATCCATATCTCCATTATTTTGAATATTAATAATGTATTCAACTGTTATTTCTGCATTAGGCATTTCTTTTGAAGCAATTTCAACTTTTCCTATTTGTTTACCAGTCAAATCATAATTTTTTGTTGATTTATTAGTTTTTACTGTAACTTCTCCTAAAGTTTTTGTAATAACTAATTCATGTTTTCCGTATTTTATAAGACCTGCATCAATATTAGTAATATTATTGTTAGATACAGTTATATTCTCAGTGGCTGCAACTTCTTTTTGTTCTCCATTTTCTAAAACATTTGATTTTATAAAATCAGAATCTTTATTTGAGCTTACACCGTCTTTTTGATATGTACTTAAGCCATAAGTTTCTTTATCATACTCTAATAAAATTCTATAACTTCCATTTTCTATATCAGAAAATGTATATGTTCCGTTAGAAGTACTTGTAGCAACTTTTAATTCTACTCCATTAGAATTTATTAATCTTAGCTTAACTCCTGATACAGCCCCTTCATTATCATCTTTTATACCATCTTTATCTTCATCTAACCAAACCTTACCACTAATACTATATGTATCTTTTTCACTTGGTGTATTTGGATTATCTGGATTGTCCGGATTATTTGGATTGTCTGGATTATCTGGATCCTCAGGTTCTGATGGATTATCTGGATCATCCGGATCTGTAGGCTCTTCTGGATCAGTTGGTTCTTCTGGCTCTTCTGGCTCTACAAAATCAACTTCTCTATATATATTATGTTTTAATATGTTAGAAGTTTTTAAACTATCCAAGTTTGTTGCAGTTGCAGAAATATAATTTTCTATTTCTCCCTCACTACCTCTATATACATAAATTGTCGTATCTATAACTACAGTTAAGCTTTCATTTACTCCAAGATCTGTAGAGAAAGAAAAGCTATTATCATAGTCAAAATCAACATCTACTTTTTGACCATTTTTTTCGTAATATACAGATTTAATTTCTGCTATATCAGGTACATTATCAGATAAACTTATATTTTGACTAAATTCTCCAATATTTTTAATTGTTGCAGTATAAACTAAGTTATCACCATCTTTTAATTCTGTATCTGCTGAAATATTTGATGTTAAATTCATTTCCAAGTCTGAAAAATATTTATTTATTTTATATTCAGTTTGGTTAGAAATATAATTTTCATCATCATAATCAGCTGTTGCATAAGTATAGAATGTTGTATCTTTATCTACAGATTTTAATAATCCATATATTGACACTGTTAATGTTTCTGAAGGATCTAATTCTGTAATTGTGTATGATAATACTTGATTTTCCATTTTCATGTCTGTAATTTTTTCTGCTTCATCATCTCCACCTAAATTTAGGCTTACTCCATCTAAACTTGTGTTTAAATAATTTCCAAAATATTGGTTTAATTTAATATTGTTTAATTTCTCATCAGTTAAATTAGTTATTTTTGCTACAACATATGCTGGTCCACCTTCTCTTACTTCATCTGGATAACCAATTGTAACACCTGGATCTGATACTATTTTTAATTTTGCATCAACAATACTATTCTCTATAGAAGATAGATTTTTAGTCTCAATATTATCACCTGAAACAGAAATATCTGCTTTAGTTGTACTGTCTTCTCCGTCTTTTTTTACTACAACTTGATAACTTACTTCTTTTGTTTCTCCTGCTTTTAATTCACCAACATTTATTTCTTCTTGTTCTTTATCTGGATTTTCTTTGAAAATATGATTAGTTTGAACTTCATCTATTTTTTCAATTGTCCATTCGTAAAATACAGCATTTGTATTTTTAGCTGAAACTTTAACATTATTAATTGTTGAATTTGTAGTATTAGTTAATTTAACTATATATTTAAGGATTTGCTCATCATATACAACTTGTCCTTCTTCTAAAGAATCATTACCTTGCATTACAGAAATTTCTGTTTTTATTTCTCCATCTTCTACTGTAGAAATTTCTGGAGTAGTTTCTCCCATAACAGCATCTTCTGTACTTAATCTTGCTCCTGACCATGCATTTACATTAACATTTTCATTTTGTCCTGTTGTTATAAATGCTACATATCCATCTTTTGAATAGCTTACATTTTCAGGAATTTTTAAGTTATAAGATAATGTTATTAAATCTCCTTGTTTTAATGTTGAATTTTTAAATTTAATTCTAAATAAATCTGTATTTTCTGTTCTAGTAGTACTCCAGTTTTCGTTATCTTCAGAAAATTCTATTGTTGCATCATTTCTGTTAATTTCAATATTTCCAGATATATTTGCTGAATAATTTGATTCGATTGTATTTTCACCTAAAGTATATTGTTTATCTTTTAGAGGAATAACTCCTGTTATTTCAAAGTTATTTACATCACTGCTATAGTTATTAACTATATTTTCTTCTACATGAACAACTTGTTCTTCTCCTCTAGCTTGTATTTCAAGTTCAGGAATTTCTTTTGTGTTTCCCTCTGTTCCATTTACATTTGTAGACATTATAAGTCCATATGGAGCAGTTATTTTTATTTTTGCTACTTGTTTTCCTTCATCTTCATATTTAATTGCTTTTTCATTACTATAATTATATGTAAGATCTACTTCTCTTGTAGTTACTGTTCTATTAATTTTAATATTTGCATCTACAACTATTTGTGGATTAGCTGTTATATCATTATTTGATAGATATGTTTGTTGGTTACCACTTAAATCAATATATAATGTTTTTGTTCCGTTAGAATTTGTTGTAACTCTTTTATCTGCAATTGATAATCCATTTTCAAATGAAATTCCTACTGAATTTATAGTAATGTTTTCAAATTCACTTGGGAATGTAAGTGATAATTTTGGATTTTGATATAAATCATAATCCATACTATTTGTTAATAAGTTTAATTTAATATTCATATTAACATTACTATCTAATGTAGAAAATTCTGTTTTACTTATTTCCATTGTAGACTTTGTAACTGTATCATATAAATTAATATCTTTAGATACAGTATTTGTTACTGCAATATTTTTATTGTCAAAACTTATTCTATATTTATTTATTGCTTTTAATGTAGCTGTAGAAATATTACGATTTTTTATTATTTTTTTATTACTATTAATATTAATTGTTCCAATTTGTTCAGGATTTTGAATTAAAATTCTAATTCTATTAACTCCGTCGTATTTAATTGTAATATTTCCATTATCATCAGCTTTTGATTTACTATTAAGTTTAGCAATAACTTCATTTGTATTTGCATCTAAAATACTTAATGTTCCATTTTCACCAAGTATTGTAGTTAATTCTTCTTTATTAATTGTTGTATTTGTATATTCTGTTATTGCAGAAGCATTTAATTTAACATTATCTCCTAAAAATGTTTCACCGTTTTCTACAAATTCTATATCACTTCCAGGAATAATATATTGTATTTGAGCTGATAAATTAACTTTATATGGCATTTCATAATTTGAATTATATAAATAACCTTTACTTATTTTAGAATCTGTATTTATTGTAAGTTTAGTTGTTACATTATTTTTTTCTTTCTCTAATTCTTGAGAATTACTTAATATAACTTCATCTAAAGTATATGCTTTAAGTCTTAAATTTGATTCTAAAATTGTATTTACTTTATCTAATTTAAATTCCTTATTATAAGTATAAATTACAGTATAATCTAAGTTGCCTGTTATTGATGATACTTTATTTTCAGCATTAATAGAATTTGATTTAGCTATATTAACCCTTTTATTTTCCGCATCATAAAAATACTGATCTTCACTTAGTTCTCTTCCGTTTTCTATAACTTTAATATCAGTAGGAATTTCACCTTTTACTTCTGGAACATTAATTTCTAAATTTGTATATTCCATTGGTAATGTAGTATTATTCATTTTACTTTTATAATTAGTAATTAATACTGATTTTCCAGATATTTCTGAATAATTACTAATACTACTTTCTAATTTACCTTCGATAGTAGATGTCCAACCTACATTTAACGAAATACTTCCATTTATTTCTTTATCAGTATCATCTGAACTAGTATAAGTAGATGTTAATAAGATATCTGTATTTTTTGAAAAATCTCCAATACTAATTTCGTCTTCATTTTTATATCTTATAGTTACCGGAATTGTAGTATTTTCCATTATTTGATTTAACTCTATACTATTTTCAGCTTCATTAACATTTTTTACTAATTGATTTTCTTTTAATTTTTCAAAATCAATTTGGAAATTAGGATAATTAAATGTAATTTTAGTATTTTGCATTACACCTTCTTCCAATTTAATATCTAATGTTAATTCATTTTCATCCTTTGTATCAGCTATAACATTATGTGCTTTAGTATCTCCATTTGCAAAATATGCATCAAAAGAAACCTTTCTATCACTAGTTGCTATTTTTTGTTTTTCATAATTTATTGCTGCTGCAACTGTTTCTGATAAGAAAGTTCCATAGCTAGACAAAATTAGAGCTACTAATACCAATGATGTTATTAGCTTTTGTCTTATTATTCCCCTTTGTTCCTTCATAGAAAAAACCTCCTGCATGAATATATTTATAACTATATATGACTATAACAGTGTTTTTCTTTTCCTTCAATATATGTCAAAATGCAAAAAGTACAAAATTTCACATAATGTACTACGGAAGTTACATTCGGGGAATTTTATTACATTTTGTTTAAATTTTTATATACAATTTAGTCACATTTTGTACTTTTACTTACGCATATAGGTTTTTATGGATTATTATAAGATTAAGAAAAAAAGAAACTAAGTGCAATAAAGTACTTAGTTTCTTTTTTTATACCTTAATTTATAAATATTTTGCTGGATTTACTCGTACACCATTAATTCTTATTTCAAAATGAAGATGTGCTCCTCCTCTAGGATTACTTGGCGTTGGTCTTGGCTGTACATTTCCTGTATTACCAACATTCATTATCTGTTGTCCTTGTTTTACTTTTTGACCTACACTTACTCTTCTACTTCCTGGTTTTCCGTGTGCATATAATGTTATCGCTCCATCATCATGCAATATTGCTATGTATTCACCATAACTTCTATAACTTCCAATTTTATTTCCATTTGAATCGTAATTTGGAATATTTCCTGTTAAAGTTTCTGATATTACAACTGTTCCACTTTTAGCTGCAACTACTGGCTTAGCATAGTTACCTCCAAAATCTACTCCACCATGTCCTGAATATCCATAAAATCCACATGTTATATTTGCTTTACTTAATCCTGGTATTGGACAAATATATCCATAACTACTTGAACTACCTGAGCTTCCTGAACCGCTTCCACTACTTCCTGAACCTCCAGATGGTTTGCTTGGTTTATATGAATTTGCTATTTCCTCAAGTCTTTTATCTATAGCAGCTTTATCTTTTTCAAATTGAGCAATATCTTCTTGTAACTGTTTTGCTTCTCCGCTTAATTCATCTATATAACTTTCTTTCTGCTTTTTAGCGGAATTTAATTCTTTCGTTTTTTGTTCCTTTTCCGCCTTTAAATTCTCAACTTCTTTTTTATCTTCTTCTAATTGTTTTTTTGTATCTTCAATCTCTTGCTTTTCTTTTTGCATTTGTTCTAATAAATCTAAATCATAAGAAGTTAATTCTGTTATCAAATAATAGTTAGATATAAAATCTACTAAGCTATCAGATGATAATAATACATCTAAATATGAAACTGTTCCAGCTTCATATATTGTAACTAAACGTTCGTCTAATAAGTCTGAATTTTCATTATATTCTTTTTGTTTTTCTTTTAGCTTTTCTTCATTTTCTTTTATTGAATTATTTAAATCATCTAGTTTATCATTTAATGTATCAATAGAGCCTTGATATTCATCAATTTCACTTTGTAGTTTATCTACTTCATTTTCTGCATCACTTTTATCATTATTTACATCTTCTAAATCGTCTTTTGCTTGATCTATTTTATTTTGTAAATCTGTTGAATCCTTTTTTGAAACAGCAAATGCTGTATTTGTTATTATTATGGTTATTGTTATTAAAAGTATAAATGTTCTTTTTAACATTTCTTTCATAATAAAACCTCCAAAATTCTTTTGTATTTTATGCTTACTGTACAAAAAATGTGATTATTTATTTTCTTATTGCCACTAGTAATTCGTTATCTTGAATTGTATATTTCTGACCATTATATGTATACTCTTCTCCTGTTTTATATACTAAATATCCTGTATTCATAAGTTTTTGAGCTATTAATTGTAAAAAAATTATAGAGTCTTCTTCTGATAAGTTTAATTTCATCCTAACCTCATAAAAAGAAAATCTAATGATTTCCTTGTTTTGTGCTAATTTTGAATTTAAATAATTATCAATAAATTCTAATGTCATTCTTTTTTCACCCTATCCTTTTGCCATAATATTATCACAACTTTTAATTATTGTAAATCTATTTATTATACTATTGTGTTTTTATCTAAATATTTATATAATCATATGGATAAATTTAAAATAAGAGGTAACTTATGAGAAAAATTGAATTTAGTGAACTAAAGCTTAAGAAAAATTATTCAGAAGAAGACTTTTATAATGTATATTTGCAGAGTTCTGAACCTAGCTATAAAAAAAATAATTTAATAGAAGAACCTACTAAAAAATATGAAGTATGTCTGTTAAATATTTTAGGCGGAAAAATTATTGCAATTGATAAAAATTATATTGATAATCCTAATACTGATATGCAAGAACTTTATTTTGATTATAAAATTTCAAAAAAAATTGCAAATTATCTTTCTGATATTCAAGATGGTATTCTTGCAGAACAAGAAGAATTTGTAGAATTATATAAAGAAGAAAGACTTGAGAAAGATACATTAATAAAAGAATTACAATTACAAGATAATTCACTTTTTGAAGAACAACAAAATGAATATAATATTCTTATTAATTCTTCTCTGTATTCAGAATATCAAAAGTTACTTAAAGAAAATACAGAATTAAAAATTGAAAATAAAAATTTGCTTTTAAATGAAAAACATAAAGGTTTTTTCGCAAGGTTAGCTGATAAATTTAGAAAGAAAAAATTAACAATATCGAATGGAGAATAAAATGATAGATGAAATAATAAATAAGGCAAAAAAAGAAAACAAATCAGTATATATTTTTGCACATAAATATCCCGATGGAGATGCAGTCACATCTTCAACTGCTTTAGCAGAATATTTTAAAATACATGGTATTGATGCTAAATATGTTGTCTCTTCACAGGTAAGACTTTTTCAAAACATAGTTGGAGAAATTTCAACAACCTCTGATGTGCCTTCTGGAAATATTTCTTTAATAGTAGATACAAGTACTTTGTCATATGCTGAAAATGATTTATTTAAAAGTTCCGCTACAGAGGATACATATGTTATAGATCATCACCAAAAAGATGAACATACACCTTGTATAGAAGATGAATTAAATCTTCCAAAGGAAAATGTTATTAGGGATCTTGGTGCAAGCTCTACTTGTGAAATTTTAGTTTCAGAATTTAATCGTGAAAATGTAAATCCCGAAATTGCTAATAGACTTACATTAGGTCTTTTATCAGATACAGCTAAATTAAAATTTATTAAACCACATACTTTAGATAATTTAGCTAAATTAATAGAAATGGGCGCAGATTATGAAAAAATTTCTTCCATAAGCAATAGGAAAAGTAGATTAAAAGATGATGTTGCACTAGCTAAAGTGCTTTTACGTACTAAAAAGGTTCAAATTGGAGATTCTTTTGGTCTTGTGCTTTCTATTAGTAATGATTCAGCACAAAATTTACTTTCGCGTTATGGAATACGTAATCCTCAAAAGAAAATCTTTAAAATGGAAGATATAGAAGGATGTTGTCTTGCTTGCACGGTTGCTGAAAACGAAAGGAATTCATATACTTTTGAACTTAGAAATTCTTCAACATATGGAAATTTAAATGTATTTGCTCTTGCTTTGCATTACAAAGGTGGTGGACATTATGGTGCTTCTGGTTTCACTTTAACTAATGATACTCTTTCTTTAGAAGATGCCACTTCTGAAGTTATTCATACAGCTCAAGATATGTATTCTAAAGATTCTGGTTTTACAGATCTTCCACAAGAATCTGAAGCAAATAAAACATTAGCTAAGATTTTTTCTAGAACACAGAGATTATCACATAATATTACTCCAGATATATTGAAAGAAGTCTCTGGTTTGATTGAAAATGGTGCAGATTATAAATACTATATGCATTCTTTTAAAACTTATACTGAATTTATGCTTCAAAATGAATTGCTAAGTAAGATTCCAGATTTTAAATTAAATGACAAATTTCCATCTATAAGAATAAAACTTTCTGAAAGAGATGTTTCTTTTTTAACTAAAAAATACAATGCTTCTGATGAACAAATTTTAGGATGCATTACAGCTTTTTCAAAAATCAATATAAAAAACGCTTCTATTTATTTACCTGATGGCAGAGGAACTACAATCGATAAAAATGGTAATATTAGAAGAGTAACTGCAGAAGCTTTAGAAAGAAAAAATGGAAGATAATATTAAACTTTTGATTATAGCAAGAAAAAAAGCAGGAATTTTGATTCCTGCTTTTTTGGTGCACCACCAGGGAGTCGAACCCTGGACCTTCTGATTAAGAGTCAGCTGCTCTACCAGCTGAGCTAGTGGTGCATTAAGTTACTTAAATAGTATAATACTGTAATTTGCTTTTTGTCAATACTTTAACAATAAAAAAGCTCCCTTAATTTTATTAAAGGAGTTTTTTATCATCATTTTATTATTAACTTAAGTTTCTGTTTCTTCTGTTTTTTCTTCATCTTTTGACTCTTCTTTGTCATCACTAGGCTTATCATCTGTTGGTTTTTTATCATCTTCTTTTTCGTCGTCTTTATTATCTGTAGAAGGTTTTGTCGGCTTTTTGTCTTCTTCTTTATCTTTATTAGTATCTTTATTCTCTTCGTTCTTCTTTTTAGTTCCCTTTTTTATGATTGTTTCCATAGCGCTGTATTTATCTTTAGAAAGTAATGTTCTGGAAACAACTTTTCCATTATAATAAACAACTTTATATGCTTCGCTATATGTTCCTTTATGTCCTTTTTGAACTACTTTTTGTTTTCCAACAGCTAAAGTATCATCTTCTTCATAAACTGTTTTTGTTGGAATACTTCCAGTTATTTTTGTTTCTATTTTTACATCATATTCTTTGTCTTCTTTCATTCCATAAATAGAAACTTTAGCTACTCCTCCACTTACAGAACTCTCTATTTTTATAGGATATTCCCTTGTATTTTTAAATTTAAAATCTATTGCTCCATAAACAACTGTTGCATCTCTTCCTGCCGTTACATATGATGGTACAAAACGATGGTTTGTTCTACTTACAATATCTAAATTTGCAAATATAACTGCATTATACAATGTAGATGATACTTGACAAATTCCTCCGCCCAATCCATCAACTACTTTTCCTCCTGCATAAATTGGTGCTTCTTTGTATCCAGCAGCAATTGTTCTTTCCCCTACTACCTTATTATATGAAAAAGTTTCTCCTGGCATTAAAACTGTTCCATCTATTTTATTAGATGCTAATCTTAAGTTTGTTGTTCTATCTGTATTAGAAGCATTATAATATGTTTTATATGTCCCCAATAAATCTGGAAATGCTTCAGATCCGATTTCATCTGTAGTAATATCTGGTTTTGTAATTTTCAATGGAATTACATATTCTTCTTTATTTTCTTCAAATAATTTTTTTGCTTCTTCCATAGAAATATCAAAATCTATTCCATCCACATGTGGATATACTGTAAATGGATCTTTTGTATAATATGCATCCTTTGCTTCAGTATGTACTTCAGAATAAATTTTCTCTAAATCTATTGGGGCAGGTTCTTTTTCTTCTGTTGATAAATCTATTTCTTTTTCAGTACTATCCACATTTTTTATTTCTTTTTCCACTTCTTGTTTAATACTATCTGGATTTAATCTAATTCCTTTTTCACCTCTTGTAATTACTAATTCTTTTTCATCTTTATCAACATAGTAACTACTTTCTTTAACTGCTCCTGGAATTTTTCCATTAATACTATTAATTTGTTTTACCAACTCTTCTTGATCATAATTATAAACTATATCACTATTATTTTTTTGAAAAAATGTTTTTATTACATTAAAATTATTTATAATTATATTACTGTCTCTACCAATTTGATATGCTTTTTCTATTGATTCATCAATATTATAATTTAATTTTATTTGTTCAAAACTAATATTTCCAGAAAAATCTTTATCTTCTTCCGTTTTTACATTAGTTTTTATTTTTAAATCTTCAGACTTTTTTGGCTCAATTTTTGCTTCTAATAAAGCTTTTGCTTCGTCTTTCGTTTTACCAGAAACATCTATATTACCAATTGATACTCCCTGTGCAATTTTATCACTATTCATAGTTGCCAATCCAAATACTGTACTACAAATTACTAAAATTAATAATACAATTATTATTGCAACTATGACTAATTTTTTCCTATCAGATTTTTTCGGAATATCTTTTGAGTCTTTCTCTTCTATTTCCCCTTCTCTTTCCTTAAGTTTTAACATATTATACTCCCCTTATTATTAATATATATACAGATATACCACAATATAACTTTATTTTCAATATTTATTTCGTCAATAGTAGACTTTTTTTTTATAGTTCTATATAATCTAATTGAGGTAGATTTTATGTTAGGAAAATATTTAAAACACATGCGAGAAAGCAGAAAATTAACAAAGAAAAAAATAGCAAAAGCTTTAAAAATTGACCCGGGATATTTAACACATATAGAAAAAGCAGAAAGGACTCCAAGTCTTAAACTTTTATTAGATTTATGTGATTATCTTGATGTTCCTTACCAAAATGTTCTTTCTGTTTTAGGAAGAGAATTAAATAAAGATCAAGAAAAATACAATTACTTAAAATACAAATCTGATGATAGAATTTTATTAGTAGATGATATCAATGATCTTCATTTTATGAAATGTCCTTCTGGCTTGAATTCTGCATCATTTGGATTACTTATAACAGATGATTCGATGAATGAAACTTTTGATAAAGATACATATGTATTTGTAGATATTGGCACACCAATTGATTTTGATGATGTTGGTCTATTTTATTTTAATGGAAAAATTTTAATAAGAAGACTCTTCTTATATCATGGTAAATATCTATTTTTACATGCTGATAATCCTAAATATGAAAGTATAAAAATTACAGATAAAGACAAATTTTATATAATAGGAAAAATTATACAATAAATTTACATTTTTTTGTAAAAAACTATTGAATATTGTAAAACTTAATAATATAATAGTTGTGATAATCAAAAGATAAATGAGGAGAAATGCGATATGGAATTAGTAAAAAATATTTTCTTTAATACAGATAAATTAATAGAAAATTCTGTTGTAAAGATTTCGTATACAGGTAAGTTTTTCCAAGATGGTTCAAATACAGATTTATATATCCATTATGGATTCGGTTTATTATGGGAAAATGTTAATGAAATAAAAATGGAAAAAACAGACTTAGGATATCAAGCTTTAATTTATTTAGATGGACATGATTCATTAAATTTCTGTTTTAAAAATTCTAATAATGAATGGGATAATAACGGTGGTAAGAATTATATTTTTGAGCTTGCACCTTTACCAAAGGATTTAATTGTAGTTAAAGAAGCAAGTTTAGCAAGACCACATAGATTACGTAAAACATATTTTTATTGGAAAAAAATTAAATATTCAGTAGTTGCTGCAATAAGATATTTACCTAAATTATTTGCATTTGATACTGGCACATCTACTGTAGAAGAAGATAACTCTATAAAATAATCGAGTAGAGGATAGCACTTAATGTGTTTCTCCCCTCTCACACCACCAGTACGTGCCGTTCGGCATACGGCGGTT